>DLVP01000027.1 GCA_003445125.1 Oscillospiraceae bacterium
ATCCGCCGTTTCCGTCCGTTTGCAAAATGTCCAGCGAAGCGTCCGTGAGATAATACGTAATCGTGTCCGCTTTGGCATTGAAGGCTTTGGATTTGGAGAAAAATGTGCCGTAAAATCCGTCCGCGGTGCGGCTTTCGAGATCCTGCAAATCGACAGGGGTCAGATTCAGCTCATCACAAATTTCGAGGTAGGCACAATATGCCCCTTGGGTGGTCCAGTGGTGATCAGTGCGATAGTAAATATACTCGTCACTGTGTTCCTCCAGTACAGGGAAGAAATCCATAGTCGAGGAAATACCCGCCTGCTCATAGGCTTTTGAAATGAGCGATTCCTGATCGAGCAAAGGTGCGCCGGAGGGAACCTTGTCTTTGAGAACGGCATAGGAATTGGGAATCAGTGCGAAAGTGATTTTCAGGTTGTAGTTGTCATCGCAAAAAATGCGGACGGACTCCGTGTTTTTTGCCAACCGGCTCTCGTCATAAGAAGAGAGCTTTTCAAACATATATCCGTCTTTCCCGTACAGCACCCCGTTGTTTTCCGTCTTTCCGAGGAGAGATTCCGTGAAGGATTTCACGGTAATCCACCCGTTACGGAAAAGAAATTGGTCGTTAATATAGGATTCGTAGTCTGTGGCAAATTCTCCGTTCAAAAGCGATTGGGCGGTCAGTGTCGGACGCTGTTGAAGTCCGGATTCAAATTCGGTATCGGTTTTGTCCGGTGTCAGGCAGTCAGCAATGCTCACTGCGACGATAAAGAGCGCAAACAGGAGAAGCACCGGATATTTCAGAATCTTTTTCACGGTCAACCCTCCTTAAAATCTGAAATACAGAAACGGGTTGTAGCTGGCATCCACCAGATACGCCACACACACTGCCAAAATGACGCCGCATACAAGCACGGGGACAAGGCGAAGGTGTTCCAGCCGTTTGTACAGTTTTTCCGGAAGGGGTGTGGAAAACAGAATGCCAATCAGCAGAATAACCGCATAGTTGCGCAAATAGTACAGCCAGTCAAGCGAAAAATCAAACGCAAACATTCTTTGCAGGAACAGACCGAGCTGTGCCATGTCGGTGATCTGGAAAATCGCCCATCCGACGAGGATGAGAAAAATCAGATAGATGTGGGAAAGGATTTTGTGCTTTTCTAAGAATTTGAGCAGAAATGCTTTTTCCAACACCAAAAACACGAAGAAATACAGCCCCCAAAGGATAAAATTCCATTCGGCACCGTGCCAGAATCCCGTCAACAGCCAGACAATGGCAATATTTCGGAGCTGTTTCGGGAGTCCTTTGCGGTTTCCGCCGAGCGGGATGTACACATAGTCCCGAAACCATGTGCCCATGGAAATGTGCCAACGCCGCCAGAATTCCGTGATGCTTTTGGAAATGTACGGATAATCGAAATTTTCGAGAAATTCAAAGCCGAACATTTTTCCAAGCCCGATTGCCATGTCCGAATAACCGGAAAAGTCAAAGTAAATCTGAAAAGCAAAAGCCAGAATCCCCAGCCAAGCCGAAACCACGGTCTGTCCGCTTCCTTCGGAAACCGTGCTCCATAAAAGCCCGATGTTGTTGGCAAGCAGTACCTTCTTCCCGAGACCGCAGACAAAACGTCGGACGCCTTCTCCGAATCGGTCAAAGGAATGTGTGCGGTCGTCGATCTGATCGGCAATGGTCTGATAACGGACGATCGGTCCGGCAATGAGCTGTGGGAAAAGCGTTACATACGCGCCGAAGGAAAGGATGTTTTTCTGTGCTTTGGCGTCACCGCGGTAGACATCGATCGTGTAGCTCATGGTCTGGAAGGTGTAGAAGGAAATGCCGATCGGCAGGGGAAGATTCAACAGCGGAAGACTGCTGCCGAAAAGGCGGTTTACCGTGCCGATCAAAAAATCTGCGTATTTGAAAAGACACAGCAGGCTCAGATTCACGATCACCGAAACCATCAGGGTGATTTTTGCTTTGCCGGTTCCGCGATATTTTTCCACTGCCCGACCGCAGCAATAGTCCAGCACCGTGGAAAAAAGCATCAGTCCGACATAAATCGGTTCGCCCCAAGCATAAAACAGCAGACTGAAGAAAAACAGCACCGTGTTTTTCAGACATTTCGGGGAAAGGTAGTAAACCGTCAACACACAAGGCAAAAACAGGAGAAGAAACGTCATGCCCGAAAAGACCATAATCAGCCTCCGACAATCGGCGTGTCGTCGTCATCGGGAACAATCAGACCGCCTTTGTTCTCGCTTTCTTCGGGAACGATTGCCGCGTTTTCCGGAAGAGTGCCGAAGATGCTTTTGATTGCCTCGTCAATTTTTGCGTACTCTGTCAATGCCAGCTTGGCTTCTTCCTCGGTGTCCTCGCCTTCATAGCTTGCGCCGGCGATCACATAGATTACATAGTTGCCGCTTTGGTAGATTCTTCCGTTCAGTACCTTGGCGGTGCCGAAGGGGTATTGGCGGATATAGCTGACCATTTGCGCAAAATTGGTGTTCAGCGTGTTCACCGCTTCCGCTGCGTAGCCGTCCCGAACCTTCAGAACGATGACCGTGTCGGGATTGACGCTGGAAATAACATTCTGCTTGGCAACATAGCTTTCTATTTTTGACAGATCCAACCCGATGCTGTTTTGCAGCCAGCTTTCCTCAATATCCGTGTTGCAAAGATAATGATCCGCACCGACGGCATCGGCAATTTTCTTTTCGATTTCCGCAGGCGTTGCCGTGACAGCGGCAGGGGAGGAATTTCCGCTGCTGTCGGTTTGGGAACTGTTATTTTTGCCGCAAGAGGCAAAACTGATAGCGATAACCAGGGACAACAAAATGAAAGCAATTCTTTTCATGTTCAATACTCCTTTAATCATGCATTTTCTGTAAGAAGCGCGCGGCTTTGCTCGTACGCTGCATGACCGCTTTTTTGCGCTTCTGTATAGATAACGATCGGGAAAGAAAAAATGTCGGAAGAATTTTTAAAAATTCTTCCGACATTTTTTTCTGCTGCTCTCATCAATTCATGGCGTTGTAAATCGCCCGCACCGATTCGCGGTCGGCGCCGTCCGTGGAGTAGAGACAATACTTCACCTTTCCGTGTGACCAGCGGATCATTTCATAAGAAGAAAAATCGGTCTGCACCGTGACAAGAACGGCGTTGTTTTCTTCGTCGATGAGTTCGGCTGAAAGCTCTTTTCCGTAAATACCGTAAAAATCCTCGCTTTGCACCGATGCACGGGCAAGAAAGCAAAAGCCGTTCATTTGAAACTCAACCTGCGCAATTTCCCCGTCAATAACGGCATAAGACACATTTTCCGCACTGCTCGGGGCGTCCAGGGTGATTCCGAGCTTGTGAAATTCGTCGGCATTTTCCGCTTCGACAAACGGATTGCCGCCCTGCACGCCGCTTTCGTCCGGAATGTTCGGTACGCGGTTGGGGAGAAAACGCGTAATCCCGAAAACAATCAGACAAAGGCACGCGGCGATTGGCAGAAGATACTTTGCCAAGGAAATCGGCTGCCGCTCGGAAGCGGTCGGCTGTGCCGCTTTTTTGAGGATATTGCGGTACATCCGCTGTTTGGCGCCTTCCGAAGGTTCCACGCGGTCAATCGCGTCACGGATTTTCTTTTCGTTCACAGCTCAACATCTCCTATCTGCCGCCGCAGACATTCCCGCGCTTCCCGCAGATGATTGCGGACAGTGGAGGGCGGCTTTTTTAACATAGCGGCGATTTCTTCGGTTTTATAGTCCATGTAATAATACAGGTAAATCACGTCTTTGTATTTTACGGGCAGCCGCTTCACCGCTTCGAGAGTTTCATCAAAGGACGCGGCATTTTCGTCGGGAATTTCGACAGCTTCGTCTATCGCGGTAACCTGCCGTCTCCACCAGTGCTTCAAGCGATCCTTGCAAAGATTGATGGCGGTTACCGTCAGCCACTTTTTCTCATGTGTTTCGTCCTGAAAAACGAAATCGCCCGTCAGAACCTTGACAAATACATCTTCGGTGCAGTCCTCCGCTTCGGCTTGGTTTTTCATATAAATAAAGCAGAGCCGATATACCAATCGGTAGTTTCGTTCATAGAACGCTTCAAATTGTTTTTCGGAATGCGGCAGGGATTCCGACATGAGGATTCCTCCTGTCTGTATAACGATCAAACGGTGCGTTTTGTCGGAGAAAATTATTTTTTTATATAAGGAACGGAAAACGGCGTCTCCGAGACCGACGGAATCAGAAGCTCCAGATCCCCGTTCCGGAAGGTCAGCATGTAACTGTCCGCGGAAGAACTTCCGACTTTTTCAATGAGCGAAGCCTGCAAAAGGCGGGCGGTGCAAAGGGACGTTTTCTGATAAACCGAAACGGAAGCGGAGATTCCCGCCTGTCTTTCCTGCACGACAAACGTGTAGCTGCCGTTTTCAAAGGAATAACAGGCAAAGCGGGAGCGAACGCCGAGCTGAAGAACGCTCAGAGGAAGGAGCAGGACAAGCGCCGCCAGCACAGCAAACCGCTTGCTTTTTTTTGCACGCAGACTCATCACCAACGCGCCGGTCAGACAGCCGATCCAGAGAAAAGAGAGCATCCAAAGAAGGTATCCCGGGTCAAAAACGATCGGGTATATATAAATATGAAAGATGTTCAGCATGGAAAGCACGGCGGCAAAAACAAAAAAGACCGCCGAAAGCGAAAACAACACTTTTTTCATAAAACTCCTCACTTTCGATAACAGTATAACTGATTTCAAGGAAAATAGCAACCGTGCTTGACACGGAAAAAGAAAAAAGTTACAATGAAACCGAAAAGAGGGATGTGCATGAAAAATACAGGAAAACGCCTGGCGGCACTTTTGCTTGCCGTGAGCCTCCTCGCCGCCTGCAATCACGATGCGGAAAGTTCAGGTACGGCATCGGGCAGCACGGACGGTTCTTCAACCGCGGTGTCGGAAAATACGGAAAGCTCCGGAACATCGGTAACGGTGAAGGTCAGTGCGCTGGCGGAAAAGGAAGTCGCCGAGGGAATTACCTACGAAAAGAAAAACGAACACGGAAAAACCGTGCGCATCATGCCGATGGGCGATTCGCTCACCGAAGGACACTTTGACCCAAGCGCCTATCGGTATGTGCTGTTTGAATATCTGTATTTTGCCAATGTGGACTTTGAGTTTGTCGGACCGCAGTACAACCGCGATGCGCGCCTTCCGGAAAAATACCGCCATCACGCGGGATATGGCGGTATCACGATTGAAGGAATGTATACCCGTTTGGACGATATTCTGCCGACGTATACTCCCGATGTGATTCTGCTGGATCTCGGCTGCAATATCAGCCAAGCGGAGGGCGGCAAGAGTGCACAGACCGAACAGATGAAAAAACTGCTGACGAAAATCTACGAGCTGCTTCCCGATGTGACCGTGTATGTCGGTGCCGTTCCACAAGGACGCTGGGAGGAAAACGCTCCGAAAAATCTTCCGCTCAACGCCGCACTGCCGGATATCTGCGAGCAGTTCAAAGCGGAGGGAAAGAAAATCTCCTATGTGCCGATCAACGAGAATCCTCTGGACGAAAACGACTATACCTCTGAGGACGGCACGCACCCGCTTCATACCGGAGATCGCAAGTTTGCGCAGCTCTGGTATGCTCACACAGTCAATGACCTGCTGCGCATGAACGACGAGGCGGTCGGCGAAGCGGACAGTACGGCAATCGCGGTGGAAAGCGTGACGTTGGATCAGACGGCAATCAGCCTGCCGCGCCGCCGCCAGAAAACGCTACGGGCAACGGTCGCTCCGTCCGCGGCGACGATTCCTACGGTCATCTGGACGACCGCTGACGAAAAGATCGCGACGGTGGATCGGTATTCGGGACTGGTCACTGCGGTGAAAAACGGCACAACGACGGTGTATGCCACTTCGCTGCAGGGAGAAAAAGTTGCTTCCTGCGAGGTGATGGTAACCGATGCGGAAAAGAACACTTCGTATGACAAATTGCTGGATGAATTTTTCCTTGACCTCAGCGCGTGGGACGGTCCGGAAAGCTATCTGAGCGCCAAGAGAAAACTGGACGTCAACGGAACGGCAAAATACGAGACCAAAGAATCCTACGATCTCGGCGGCGAGTACGAGGTTTCCGTGTATTTAAACGTCTGGGGCACCGGTCCGGACGACAGCTGTTTTTCCGTGAACGTCGGCGATCTGCAGCTGCGGCTGGAGTCGCATACGGAAACCGTGGAGCTTCGGAAGGGAACGCAGATTCTCGGACGGGTGGAAAACTTCCCGGTCAACGGATGGAAGTTGGAGCTGTTTGCCGTCAACGTGCAGGGAAATCACGTGAAGGTGTTCCGCGGAAATGAACTGGTGATCGATACGGAGACGGAAATGTCGCCGCTTTCCGGGAAGATTTCCTTTGAAAATCAAGGCGCGAGAGCGGCAGTGCGCGTATTCCAGATTCTGAAAAACAGAATGTAAAGTGAAACGGGCGGCGGAAAAATTCCGCCGCCCGCTTTTGAATTTGAAAAGACAGACAAAAATGTGCGCCCGCAGAATCTGCGGGCGCACAAAAAATTCAGAAATCGATTTTTTCTTCGATGAAGGCGACCAGTTGATCCATGGGGATTCTCTCCTGTGCCATGGTGTCGCGGTCACGCACGGTCACACAACCGTCGGTTTCACTGTCGAAGTCGTAAGTGATGCAGAACGGCGTGCCGATTTCGTCCTGGCGGCGGTAACGCTTGCCGATGGAACCTGCATCGTCGAAATCAATCATGAAATGACGGGACAGCTTGGCAAACAGTTCGCGCGCCGGTTCGCTCAGCTTCTTGGACAGCGGCAGGATGCACGCTTTGAACGGTGCAAGTGCCGGATGCAGGTGAAGTACCACACGGGTGTCGCCTTCGCCGACGGTTTCCTCGTCGTAAGCATCGCACAAAAACGCCAGCGTCACGCGGTCGGCGCCCAACGACGGCTCGACCACATAAGGAATGTAACGCTCGTTAGTTTCCTGATCAAAGTAATCCAGCGATTTTCCGGAATGATTCATGTGCTGCTTCAGGTCAAAATCGGTGCGGTCGGCGATGCCCCACAGCTCGCCCCATCCGAACGGGAACAAAAATTCGATGTCCGTGGTGCCCTTGGAGTAATGCGCCAGTTCCTTCGGATCGTGGTCACGCATATGCAGGTTTTCCTCGCGGATACCGAGATTGAGCAGCCAGTTTTTGCAGTAATCCTTCCAATAAGCAAACCATTCTAAATCGGTGTTTGGTTTACAGAAGAATTCCATTTCCATTTGTTCAAATTCTCTTGTACGGAATGTAAAGTTACCCGGTGTGATCTCGTTACGGAATGATTTACCGATCTGACCAATACCAAATGGAAGTTTCTTTCTTGAAGTTCTCTGTACATTCTTAAAGTTTACGAAGATTCCCTGTGCTGTCTCAGGACGAAGATAAACAACGTTCTTTGCATCTTCTGTTACACCCTGGAATGTCTTGAACATCAGGTTAAACT
>DLVP01000026.1 GCA_003445125.1 Oscillospiraceae bacterium
GGTGTCACGCGCAAGCGTGACGAAAGGAGCCCGCGGGACTGAAAGGCGGCAGAAAGCTGCGGTTTTTTATATCTGCGAATTTGGAATCCGATTTTTTGTTTGAGACTTTCGAAGTGAGTTTAAGTTTGAGGAAAACACCGGCTGCAGACTTTCTCCAAAACCGAAAGACGGCAGAAAGGCATGCCTTTGCACCTTTGATAATTTCCCAAGTCTTTTGAAGCGAAAGAAAAAGGAGAACGCAAGTCTCGCATTCTCCTTCAATCATCTTTGGCGACAACGGCTTCCAAACGGAAGCCATGCGGTGATGGCATTTTCCGCCCGAATGACGGTCGCGCAACACGGCGTTTTCGCCCGCTTACGCTTCCACAGGATGCAGGGCGTCGGTTTCTTCAATGTGCTTTTTCTCCAGATCGGTCTGAGGATCGTGATAGGTCGGCACCAGCTCGCGCACAAGCGAACGGATGTCCGTGCGGTCGTCCGCCATCGAGTCGTGCAGTTTCTGCAATCCCGCAAGGAACGCGTTCTCGTCAAGTTCAATCGGCTTTCCGATGCGGATCATTTGGTTTTCCGTCGTCTGCAAGCCTTCCTCGTTCATCAGCACTTCTTCATACAGCTTTTCGCCGGGGCGAAGTCCCGTGAAACGAATTTCAATGTCCTCATACGGCTTGTAGCCGGACAGACGGATCAGGTTTTCTGCGAGCGCCAGAATACGCACGGGCTTGCCCATATCCAGCACGAAGATTTCGCCGCCCTTGGCAAAGCTGCCCGCCAGGAGTACCAGCGAAACTGCCTCGGGGATGGTCATGAAATAGCGGATCATGTCCTTGTGCGTGACCGTCACCGGTCCGCCTTCGGAGATTTGCCGTTTGAACAGCGGAATCACACTGCCGTTGGAGCCGAGCACGTTGCCGAAACGCACGGCGACAAATTCGGTGTCGGAATGTTTGTCAAAGGTCTGCACAATCATTTCGCACAGGCGTTTGCTTGCGCCCATGATGTTGGTGGGATTGACCGCCTTGTCGGTGGAGATCAGCACAAAGCGCTTCACGCCGTACTTGTCCGCCGCCTTCACGGTATTGAGCGTGCCGAACACGTTGTTTTTGATCGCCTCGTTGGGGCTGTCCTCCATCAGCGGCACGTGCTTGTGCGCCGCCGCATGGTAGACGATTTCGGGACGGTATTGCTCAAATACGGAATTCAGTCGGTTTTTGTCACGGACGGAACCGATGAGCGCAGTAACGTCCAGTGCGGGGTAACGGCGTTTCAGTTCGTTGAGAATATCGTAGGCGTTGTTTTCGTAGATGTNNTGCGCCGCCGCATGATAAACAACGTCGGGCTTGTACTTTTCAAAAACCTGATTGATTCTGCGGCTGTCGCGCACAGAACCTATGAGGACTTCCAAATTCAGATCCGGATATCTGTCTCTCAGTTCCAATTGAATGGCGTGGGCGTTGTTTTCGTAAATATCAAAGATGATAAGCTGCTTCGGCTCATGCGCCGCAATCTGACGGCACAGTTCACTGCCGATTGAACCGCCGCCGCCCGTCACAAGGATGGTCTTGTCTTCCACATATGCCATGATCCGATGGAGATCCACACGGATCGGATCGCGCCCGAGAAGGTCTTCAATCTGCACACGGCGGACGGAACGGACGCCGACTTTGCCGTCAAGAATCTGATTGATGTCGGGAAGGGTACGCACCTCGCAGCCGGTGGCGGTGCAGATGTTGTACAGCTCGGATTTTTCGGATTTTGACATCGAGGGAATCGCACAGATGATGGTTTTTACATGAAATTTTTCCGCATTCTGCGCAATCGTGTCCCGGTTTCCGACGACCTTCACGCCGTCAATGTACGAACCGAGCTTCTGCGGATCGTCGTCGATAACGCAGACGACCTTGCACAGATGGGTGGCATAGTTGTTTTTGATGTCGTGCAGCAAAAGGCTTGCCGCGTTGCCGGCGCCGATGATCATGACGTTGCCGGAAAAACGCGCCTCAAAATTTTCATCGAGGAGCTTTCTTTTCAAAGAGCGTTTGGAGAGCATATGCCGAAGCACAATGCGGGATGCAAGCATGAGCAAAATAGCGATGGCGGCGCCGCCCGCGTAAGCAGCGAGCGGAAGAGGATGCTTGAGTGCATAGGCTTCGATCAGCCAGCAGGCACCGCAGGAAAACACGGCGGAAAAGGTCAGCCGCATCATGTCGCGGGCGGAAGCAAACTGCCACAGCACGACGGAGTTGCCGCACACGGTAAGGGCGATGACGGCACAGGCGGCAAGCACCGGAAGATTGACCAGAAAATCGGACAGGTAAGACATTTCCACGGTCTGAAAGCTGAGATCGGCGTGCAGTGTAAGTGCGGCAAGCACGGAAAGGCAAATGATCAGGATATCCAGCATCAGCAACGCACCGATACGCAGAAATTTTTTCATAAGAACAGAACGTCCCCTCTACTCGTTTGGTTTACGGGCAAACTATCACTATATATTCTAACACGAAGACGTCGGAATGTCAACCGCTTACACTTTCTTTTGCCGCTTGCGGTATTCACGCGGTGTGCTCCCTTTTACTTTGCTGAAGCATCGGTTAAAGGAACGCGTGGAATTGTATCCCACGGCATACGCCACCTCCGTGATCGACAGCTTGCCGCTGTCGAGCAGTTCGCAGGCGCGGCGGATGCGCATGGCGTTGATGTAATCGCAAAAGTTGATGTTCAGACGCTGTCCGAAAAGGTGAGAGATGGTATAGCGGCTCATGTGGAGCGCATCTGCCAGCGTTTGCAGCGAAATGTCCTTCATATAGTTTTCGGTGCAGAAGCGGATCACTTCATGCAATGCGTCGGTATCGCAGTTGACGGCGGGAATCAGCTCCGCCTGCGGGATGAGGCGGGAAAAAAGGATCAGCAGATAGGCGCGTGCCAGCGGTTCTTCGGTGAGGCTGTCCTTTTCGTCATAGATCTTCACCAGCTCCCGCAGGCATTCCTGAACCTTCGGATCGTTTCCCGCACCGCGGAAAAGCGGTGTGCGCGGAATTTGGTTTTTGAAGATCGACCCGTATTCGGGCAGCAGGTCGGGAGAAAAGATAAGGAGTGTGCCCCTCGGGCGCTCCGGTCCGTCGAGGTAGTAGTGAATCTGATTGGGAAACGCGACGAAAACGTCTCCCGCTTCCACCGTCACGGAATTGAGGTCGGCGTATGCCACCGTGCTTCCGCTGTCGCAGGCGATCAGTTCAATATCGTTATGCAGATGCGGCTCGGGCGCCAACCCGGAGCAATGGGTGGAAGCAAAGGGATTTTTACGATTTTCAAAACGAAAATACAAAAAAACACCTCCAAACGAAAAAACAGCAATAATTGTCTTATTTTTCTGAAAATATTGCTTGAATTATAACGCAAAATGCGTTAGAATACAAGGGAAAGGGCAAGTTTTGTGAACTTTATATAGTTTTAATCAAAACGGAGGAGAAGTTTTATGTTGAAATTGCCTGTCGGAATCCAACTTTGGTCAGTCCGCGAGGATCTGAAAAACGATTTTGAAGGAACCTTGAAAAAACTCAAAGAAATCGGCTATGACGCGGTGGAATTTGCCGGTCTGTTCGATCACAGCGCCGAAGAAGTGCGCAGCATCTGCACCCGCGTCGGCATCAAACCGATTTCTGCACATGTCGGCTGGGATAAGCTCTTTGAGGACGAAAATGTTGCCAAAACCTATGCGGATATCGGCTGCAAATATATCGGTATCGGTTATGGTCCGGCACAGCTCATCGGCGGTCCCGAGCATGAAAAAATGCACGAGGTCGTCAAGAAAATTTCCGAAAACTGCAAAAAATACGGCATCACGCTGATGTATCATAACCATGACTGGGAGCTTGAATACTATATGGGACAGCACAAGCTGGATCATCTGTATGAGGAGTTCGACGCCGACACCATTCAGGCAGAGATCGATACTGCTTGGGTGAGAATCACGGGCGAGGATCCCTCGGTGTACATCCGCCGTTATACCGACCGTCTGCCGCTGATGCACCTGAAGGATTTTTCGGGCGTGCGTCATTGCTGGGCAAACCCCGAAACCTTCGGCATTGAGACATCCTATTTCCCGCCGAAGCCGTATGAATACCGTCCGATCGGCTACGGCGAGCAGAACATTCCGAACCTGGTTGCCGCCGCAGAGGAAACCCACGTGAAAATGCTGATTGTGGAGCAGGATAACCCCTCGCTCGGAAAAACCGCACTGGAATGTGCGAAGATGAGCATCAATTATCTGCGCAGCCTGTAAAAAAGGAAAATGCCCGCACAGAGTGCGGGAAGAAAATAAGGAGGAGATTTTTATGAAGAAAATGCCAATCGGCTTACAGTTGTATTCCGTGCGTGATGCCATGGAAAAGAATTTCTACGGCACGCTCAAGGAAGTCAAAGCCATGGGCTATGACGCGGTGGAGTTTGCCGGACTGTTCGGTCATACCGCAGCAGAGATCAAAGAAATGTGTGCCGATCTCGGACTGGATCCGATTTCCGCGCACGTCGGTAGAGCGGTTATCATGGCAGACCTGGAAGGCGTCATCAAGACCTATGCAGACATCGGCTGCCGTTATATTGCGCTGCCGTGGGCTGATTGGAAGGTGGAACTGCCGGGCGCTGACGGTTACGAGGCATTCAAGGAAGATGTCCGCAAGATTTCCGCAGAGTGCAAGAAATACGGTATTCCGCTGCTGTACCACAACCACGACTTCGAGTTCGTGAAGATTAACGGCGAGAACAAACTGGATATCCTTTACCGTGACCTTCCCGCAGATGTTCTCCAGACAGAGATCGACACCTGCTGGGCGCGTGTGGGCGGTGAAGACCCCGTGGCATACGTGCTGAAATACAGCGGCCGCGCACCGTTGGTTCACCTGAAGGACTATGTCGGCGAAAAATCGGCGCATATGTATGCGCTCATCGACGGCGGCAAAACAGACGATGTCGCGAAGGAAGAACCGAAAGTACCGTTCGAGCTTCGCCCGGTCGGCTACGGTGTGCAGGATGTGAAAGCAATCATGGAAGCGTCCGAAAAAGCCGGCGCTTGCTGCGTGATCGTCGAGCAGGACAACCCGAGCATGGGCAAGACTTCGATGGAATGTGCAAAAATGAGTATTGAATCCGTCAAAGCGGCGGTCAAATAAGTACATAAAAGGAGAGAAATATCATGGCAGACAATATTCTGGACAGATTTGACGGTAACTATGAAGAAAAAGCTACCGCCGATTCCAACAAAAAGGTAAAGGTCGGTATTATCGGTACTCGCTGGATTGCCGAAGCCCACATTCAGCAATACAAGCAGATGGACGATGTCGAAATCGTCGCTTTGGCTGATCTGGTTCCCGGCAAGGCTGAAGCGTTTGTNNCAGTTGACATGGAAGGTCTGGGCGAGAAAATTTTCCACTCGGACAAAAAACTGAAGGTTGGTATCATCGGTACGGGCTGGATTGCAGAAGCACACATCAAAGAGTACCAGAAGATGGAAGACGTTGAGGTTGTCGCACTGGCAGACCTGGTTCCCGGCAAAGCAGAAGCGTTCAAAGAGCGTTATGACGTCAAAGGTGCCCGCTGCTATCTGAGCGATATGGAGATGCTGGACAACGAGAAACTGGATGCTGTCAGCGTCTGCACCTACAACGCACAGCACGCTCCCTGCACTATTCATGCCCTGGAGCATGGCGTGAATGTCCTGTTGGAGAAACCGTTCACCGTTACGCTGGATGAAGCTATCGAAGTTATGAAAGCCGAGAAGAAGAGCGGCAAGATCCTGACCATCGGCTTCCAGCCGCGTATGAGCGCGAATATGCAGATGATCAAGAAAATCGTGGATTCCGGCGAGCTCGGTCAGGTGTACTACCTGCAGGCGGGCGGCGGACGTCGTCACGGTATCCCGACGCCTTACGGCACGACCTTCATCGAGAAAGAGACCGGCGGCGTCGGTGCGCTGGGCGATATCGGTTCTTACTCTCTGGATATGCTGCTGAATGCCGTGGGCTATCCGAAGCCGTTGACCGTTTCCGGTTACACCTCCGACTTTTTCGGCAAAGATCCGAACTATTACGGTAACCATCCGGAGTATGCGGAGAAATTCGGCGTGGATGACTTCGCAGCTGCATTTGTCCGTCTGGAAGGCGGCATCATCCTTGACTTCCGCATTTCTTGGGCAATGCACATGGACACCTGCGGCGACGCACTGATCCTCGGTACCAAGGGCGGTTTGAGAATCCCGTCCACCGAGTGCTGGAACGGCGAGTTTGATAAGCCTTTGACCATCTACAAGAGCATTGGCGGACAGCCGACACAGTATCAGGTGCCGCTGCTTCCGAGAACCGATATGTTCTACCTCAAGGTTCGCTCCTTCCTGGATGCGATCAAAGAGGGCGGCAAGGCTTCCGTTCCGTCTTCTCAGATTGTCTACAACCAGGCAATCATCGACGGTATCGCAAAATCCGCCGCACTGGGCAAAGAAGTCGAGATCGAAATTCCCGAAGTCTGATAGACACGAAGTTGTCACGCGGCAGTATGCCGCGTGACAACGTATTTCAGTGAAAAGGATGTTTCCTATGAAAAAAACCAGAATTGCCGTGATCGGCTACGGCGGACAGGGCAAATGGCACTGCAACCAGCTTCTCAAGAGCGACGTGGCAGAGCTTGCCGGTACGTTTGATATCGATCCTGAAAAGCAAAAACAGGCACACGATGCCGGAATTTTCACCTATGATTCCTTTGAGGCAGTGCTTGCCGATCCGACGGTGGAAGCTGTCACGGTCGTCACACCGAACAATTGCCATAAGGATCTGGTGATCCGCGCACTGCAAGCGGGAAAGAACGTCATTTGCGAAAAGCCGGTCGAAATGTCGGTAGCGGCGTTTGATGAGATGGCGGACGCTGCCGCAAAGAGCGGCAAAGTGTTCACCGTGCATCAGAACCGCCGTTGGGACGTGGATTTTCTGGCGATGAAGAGCATTGCGCAAAGCGGAGAAATCGGCGACCTGCTGAATATCGAGTCTCGTGTTCACGGTTCGCGCGGTATCCCCAGCGACTGGCGCTGCCATAAACAGTACGGCGGCGGCATGATGCTTGACTGGGGTGTGCATATGATCGACCAGCTGCTGCAGATTACGGGAAAAGACAACCGGATTCGCCGTGTCTGGTGCGAAACCACGCACTATACCAATAGTGAGGTGGATGACGGCTTCAACCTTCGCCTGTTTTTTGAAAACGGCGCGAAGGCGTGCATTGAACTCGGAACCTATAATTTCCTTGCTCTGCCCCGCTTTTATATGCAGTGCAAGCAGGGAACCGCAATGATCACCGATTGGCGTGAAAATGCGAAGGTGGCAAAACTCAAGGCATGGAACGAAAAGGATGTGCTGCCCGAGGAATTTGCGTCCGGCATCACCAAAACCATGGCGGCGCGCGATTCGATTACGCTGGACACCTATGAAGCACCGCGCCCGACATCGGATGTTCATGATTTCTACCGCAACTTCTGCAAAGCCGTTCACGGCGAAGCGAAGCCGATCGTTCAGATCAGCGAAGTTCGCCGCGTGCTGCAGGTCATGGAAGCAGCGTTCGAGTCGGATCGCCTGCATCAGAGCATAGAAACGAATATCTGACCGCAAACCGAATGTTCCGAAAAACAAACTTTCGGCAACCGGCGGAAGTTTTCACGGAATTGAAGCCCCGGCGTGACCGTAACGGCCACGCCGGGGCTTCGGTAGAAATCCGTTGAGCAATACAGATGAAAACATACCCTCTGCCGTTGTGCTGTACCGCAGAGAAAACAAACGCAGAAATCCAGTTTTCAAAACCGAAAGTCCGCACTTTTGCTTTCTGTTGCAGTGCAGTGCGTCAACGATTGCCTTCCTCCGGGAGGAAGGTGGCACGCGTAAGCGTGACGAAAGGAGCCCGCGGGACTGAAAGGCGGCTGAAAGCGGTGGTTTTGACCTTCGGAATTGAATCAATTTTTTTGTTTCAAAATTTTTGCAATAGCTTCAAGTTTGAGAAAATGTTGGTCGTGCATTTTTGCTAAAACCGAAAGCGGCAGGAAGACGCAAGTCTCGCATTCTCCTTCAGTCGCCTTCGGCGACAGCTCCCTCTCGGAGGGAGCCTTTGATTTGTGCGATTTTTTCCTTTGTACCGCAGAAAAAACAAATGTAAAATACGGGTTTTCAAAACCTTCAGAGCCGAACCCTGCGGCATTTTGACATAACCGTTTTTCTCTGCGACAGCCGATCATTCGGAAAGCGCCGCCCTCCGCACGCGGAGGGCGGCGCAAAAATCCAAGAGGAAAAATCAGCGGTTGCGAATTGCGTCGATCGGACGTTTGGACGCGATTTTTTTCACCGGGAAGAAGCTGGCAATCAACGCCACCAGCAGGCTCACCGCAAACAGCAGCAGGCACTGGCGCACGCCGAAATTCAGCACCGTGACCAGAATCCCGTAGTGATTGCGGATCACGTAGTTGATGAATGCCGTGACCGCGCAGGTTCCCGCAGCGGAAAGCACGAAGTTGATCATCGCAATCAGGAAACTCTCGGAGAAGAAAATGCGGAACACGTCGTTGCTGCGCGAACCGATTGCCCGCAGGATTCCGATTTCCTGCTTTTTATAGGCAATGCTCGTGCCGATGAAGTTGGCAAGCATCAGCGCGGCAAACACGGCAAAACCGATGCCGACATACAAAAACACGCGGGAGAAAAGCTTCAGAATTTCGTGCACGGTGTCCAGCTCGAACGTGACGGCGTTGCACAGCTCGGGGCGGGTGTCTCCCGTCTCGTCATAGCAGGTTTCCACCACTTTGCGCACCCCTGCCGCCGTGTCGGGCATCCGTCCTACCGCGAAGGAGTACACCCCACCCGGCGCATCGGCGGCGCACTGATCGTACATCGCGTCGTCCACAATCACCGTGCGCGGATAGGCGGACGTGTAACCGACCACCTTTGCCTCGGCGTCGTTGCAGACCGTGCGCAGGGTGGTGAGGGCTTTGAACATCGCCGTATAATCGGGCTGATCGTCCTTAAAATAGCGGCTGTTGTTTCCGTTGTCGAAGCCGAAGCTCAGGCTGTCGTCGTCGATGCAGGCAATGAACTCGCCGGGTGCCAGCGTCGTTTTCTCGCCGTCAAGCCACGTGACCTTGGACAAATCGATCTCCGAAAGGCGCGCCACGCGGCGGGCGTTGAAATCCACATACAGGTTGTCGCCGATGCCGTAATAGGAGGCGTACATATCGCTGTATGTCTGTTCGCTGCCGACAACGGCAGGCTGGCGGTCGAAAAAGCCCTTGCCCGTCATCATGACCGCTGCCATGCTGTAATTGCAGGCATAGGAAAATTCGCTGGACAGTGCGTATTCCACCAGCTGTTCGGCACGGGAGGTGTATTCCTTCGCTTTTCCGAGCGAACGGTAGCGGTCAAAGTCCAGTCCCGTATCGACCACGCCGACGACGGTGTAGACCTTTTCTCCGACGGTCAGCGTTTTGCCGATCATTTCCTCGGCGCTTGCCACCGGCACAAAGGTGGTACCGTCCTCGGAATAGCCGCCCTTGAAAAAGCTCTCGCAGACGTAACGGCTGATGGCAATCTCGTCCTTTGTCCCGTCGGGAAGGCGTCCCGCAGCCAACGTCGCGCCCACGTTTTTCAGCGCGGCTTCGTCGATCTCCGCCATGCCCGTAAACGTGCTGGTGTAGATATTCCAACCGCCGTCCGCGTTCAGTGCCTCGACATCCACGTTGTCCCAAAAGCCGAGCGACTCGCTGCGCGGGGCTTTGACGCCCACCAGCGATACCTGCGTTTTTTCGGTGAAATCCGCAAGCTCCGCTTCGCTGAGCATGTTGTTGTACGACTGCCAGTACACCATGTCTCCCGACTGTACTTTCGTCGTTTTGCGCACGGAAACGTAGGGAATTTCGGTGTCGCGGATGGACTGCGTGCAGGTGTTCAGGTGGTTGTATGCTCCGAACGTGTCCGACAGTCCGAACAGCCCGAACGCCACGCAGGAGAGAAGAATCGTCATCACCAGACGGAATTTTTTGTGCTTCAGCCCGCTCGCACCGATTTTAAACGCGCTTTTCATCGGCAGTTTGGATTTGATCAGCCGAAACGCGCCGTAGTCCGAAGAAATGCGGCTTTCGTCGGTGGGAGAAAAGGCGGAATCCGCCGTTTTCTGCGGTCGTATGACAAAGGTGCCGTCGGCGCGGGAACGCAGATAGTCGTTGATGGCGCGGCGGTCGTCTTCGGTCAGTTCATACCCTGCCGCCACGTTCACGCCGTCGTTTGTAAACTCAAGCGCGCTTTTTTCCGCCGCGCCGCCCGTGCGTTCCACGTCGCGGATCACCTTGCCGTCCGCCAGCTCGATGATGCGGTCAGCGTACCGCTCGGCAAATTCGCGGTCGTGGGAAACGACGATCACCAATTTGTCCGCTGACAGCCGTTTGAGTGTTTCAAACACCTGTTTTCCCGTCGCGGAATCCAGTGCACCGCTTGGTTCGTCCGCCATGATGATCTCGGGATTTTTCACCAGCGCGCGGGCAATGGCGACCCGCTGTTTCTGCCCGCCCGAAAGCTCGCTCGGCTTGCGGTTGCCGAGTCCTTCCAGATCCACCTGCTGCAAAATACGGTTGATTTCCTCGTTTTCGGCGCGCCGCCCCTGCAATTCGATTGCAAGCGCGATATTCGCCCCGACGGTGAAATCCTCCAGCACGTTGTATTCCTGAAAAATAAACCCGACATAGGTGTTGCGGTAGGAATCAAAGTACGCTTGGGAAAAATCCTTGGCGCAAACGCCCTTGACGTAGATTTCCCCCTCATCGGCGCGGTCAAGCCCGCCTAAGAGATTCAGCAGCGTGGATTTTCCGCTTCCCGATTTTCCCAGCAGAAACACCATGCCTTTCTGCGGAAATTTCAGTGAAATTCCGTCCACGGCACGCACCGCGACGCCTTTTTTCGGTTGATAAATTTTGGTCAGATTTCTGACTTCCAGCATCAAACCCCCTCCTTCTGCCTTTAGTGTAGCCAAATTTTCCCCGCCTGTCAACCGACTTCGCCGTTTCTTAAGGATTCTTAAACGAAACTTAAAAAGCCCCCTTTCCTTTCGACGAAATTTGTGCTATAATACTCTATTATAACTTGCGGACATTGGAGGAATGACTGTGATTTTACCGACCGATCGCCTCTGTTTTCTGGGCGACAGCATCACCGAGGGTGTGGGAACCGAGAAAGCCTACTGGGCGTATATTGCCGAAAAAACCGGCGCCGAGGTTCATTCGTTCGGCGTCAACGGCGCCGTGACAATCGGACTTTTTTCGCAGATGGACCGACTGGAACAAACCGTCGGCAAGGACTTTGATGTGCTGTTTGTCATGATCGGCACCAATGATTTTTACGGATGTGTCCCAATCGGTAAATGGTTTTCCGAGTGCGAGGAAAAAATTCCCTGCAACAGCGACGGCAACGGGAATTTTACCGCCTACACCACCCGCAAAAAACGGGAGCTTCTTTTGGACGACACCTTTTGCGGCAGACTCAACCGCGTGTTTTCGCAGATCCGCACGCGCTTTTTCGACAAGCGCATCGTCCTGATGACCCCGATTCACCGCGCGTACGCCTACTTCGGCGGCACGAACATTCAGCCGAACGAGCTGTACGCCAACGGCGCGGGCGTGTTTTTCGACGAGTACGTTCGCTCAGTGCGTGAGGCGGCGGATATCTGGTCGCTGGAACTGGTCGATCTCTACCGCGACAGCGGGCTGTTTCCGCTGGAGGACGGCAATGCCGCACGGTATTTTCACAGCGTGAACACGGATCGTCTGCACCCCAATACCTTCGGACACGAGCGCATTGCGGAAACCATTCTGCGCCGCATATAAACAGGAGGGTCATCATGCACATTTACATCATCCGGCACGGAGAAACCAACGCCAACACCGAAGGACGGCTGCAGGGATGGATGGACATTCCGCTGAATCACGAGGGCGAACGTCTTGCCGTTATTACGGGAGAAGCCCTGCGCGGCACGAAGTTTGACGCCGCGTTTTCCAGTTCGCTCGGCCGCGCACGCCGCACGGCGGAGCTGGTGCTTTTGCACAGCGGCAACGGCGATATTCCCGTGCAGACCGACGATCGGATCAAAGAAATCTGCTGCGGAACGATGGAGGGCTGCTACCTGCGCGACCATCATGCTCCCGTGGACGGGCTTTTCAAGAACCCGCTTTCTTTCGGAAGATTCCCGCAGGGCGAGTCGGTACCGGAGGTCTGCACGCGGGCGCAGGCATTTCTGCGCGAGCTGGCGACAAAGCCGTATGAAAATGTGCTGATTGCGACCCACGCCTGCGCGCTGCGCGCGATGCTCAATTTCCTTTACGAAAATCCCGAGGATTTCTGGCACGGACATCCGCCGTATAACTGCGCCGTCAGTATTGTGGAGGCAAAGGACGGAAAACTGACGCTTGTTGCCGACGACCGCATCTACTACGATCCCGCCGACTGCGTGGATCGTTTTCGTTGAGCCTCGTCTCCGCACAAGCGGTTGAGGGATTGCCGTTCAAACGCCGAAAAGCCGCAGCTTTCTGCCGTATTTCAGTCCCGCGGGCTCCTTTCGTCACGCTTACGCGTGCCACCTTCCTCCCGGAGGAAGG
>DLVP01000070.1 GCA_003445125.1 Oscillospiraceae bacterium
AGCGTGGATTTTCCGACATTCGGTTTCCCGACAATTGCCGTCGCCACGCCCTCGCGCAGCACTCTGCCCTGCTCAAACCCGTTTTTCAAGCGCGTCAGTTTCTCTGTGGATTCGGCAATAATCTTCTCAAAATCCGCGCGATCCACGTCCTCGATTTCTTCATCGGGATAATCAATCCATGCGGAAAGCTGTGCGCAAATGCGCAAAAGTGCGGAATTTACCGCCTGAATTTCCCGAAAAAGCGCACCTTCGCGCAGCATCGCCGCCGCGTGCAGTGCCTGTTCGCCCTGCGCGTGAATGGTTTCGGGAATGGATTCCACCTGCGTCAGCGTCATTTTTCCATTCAAAAACGCCCGTCGGGTGAACTCCCCCGGCTGTGCGGGCACAGCGCCCGCCGCATAAAGCGCAGAAAGCACCTTTTGCAGCAGATACACTCCGCCGTGGCAGGAAAGCTCGACGACGTTCTCTCCGGTGTAGCTTTTCGGTGCCGTGAACACCAGTGCCACCGCGTCGTCGATTCTGCCGTTTTCGTTGAAAACCGTCCCATATGCCGCCGTATAGCCGCGCATCTCGCGCAGCGATTTTCCCGACACGGGCGAAAACACGCGGTCGGCAATCGCGGCGGCATCGTCGCCAGAAAGGCGAATGACCCCCAGCCCGCCGACTCCAGGCGGCGTGGCAATTGCGGCAATGGTAGCAGACATAAAGACCCTCCTACAAACAGCGGCACGGTGTGTCGATGTCTTTTAATTGTTGAATATTTAACAAATAATCGTGTGTTTCAAGCGGTCATCTGCTGTCGGCACTGTGAAAAAAGGGGGATTGTCCTTGAAAGCACCGAAACCCGCAGAAAAATCCGCTCTGAACGACCGGAAAATCGTCTCTGATATTTTCTGAAATATTGCAGAAATTTTCTTTTCGGCAAAAAGGAAAAAATCGCACAAATTGAAGGCTCCCTTGTGTAAAGGGAGCTCCCGCGGAGCGGGTGAGGGATTGCCGCTGAAACGCCGAAAAACCGCGGCTTTCTGCTATTTTTCGGTTCCGCAGGCTCCTTCCGTCACGCTCGCGCGTGACACCTTCCTCCCGGAGGAAGGCTCATGGCGACGTGCTGCACTGCCGCAGAAGAAAAGTGTGCAGACTTTCGGTTTTAAAGCCTTGGATTTTCACTTCTATTTCAGGTTTTTCCGGAATCTCAACACCCCTCAGTCGCCTGCGGCGACAGCTCCCCTCTTGAAAAGAGGGCAGCCTACCGGTGTCCGACTGCGCTGCCGCACAAAAAAATCCCGCATCGCAGTCCGGCGGATTTTCGCCCTTATCCATGAAAAAATCGGTGCAAAATCGCTCCGCGCCGCTCCCTCCGCAAGGGAGCGGCGCGGAAATTTTCTCTTACTGCAATCGGGGCAAAAGCTTTTGCATCGGTAAGCGGCGTTTTTCTCAAAACGTGCCCGCTTTTACGGAAAGATCGTGATTTGCCGCGATTTACTCGTTTGCTTCGCCTTCGTCGCCGTTCGCCGTCGGTTGTCCCTGTTCGGCGTCCGCCGTCGGCTGCGTCTGCTCATCCGCAGGTTCGCCCTCGGACGCTTCCGTCTCGTCAGCCGCTTCCTCGGCAGGCGTTGCCGCAAATGTCACCAGTTTCGCGCCCTCATTCAGGCGCATGACATTCACGCCGCTGCCGTAGCGCGACTGCGTGTTGATCTCACTGACACGGGTGCGGATCAGAATACCGTCATCCGAAATCAGAAGAATATCCTCGTCCTCCGACACCGATTTCACGCCTGCCACCGCGCCCTTTTCCTCATTGACACGGTAGTTGATCGAGCCGAAGCCGCCGCGGTTCTGCAAGCGGTACTCGCTGTTTTCGGTGCGGCGTCCCTTGCCGTTTTCCGTCACGGTGAGGATTGTTTCACCCTCGGTAATCAGCGTCGCGCCGACCACCTCGTCGCCCTCGCGCAGGGTGATTGCCTTCACGCCGCGCGCACTGCGGGACAGCGGACGGGCGTCGTTTTCGTTGATACGGATGCCCAGTCCGTTATGCGTGGCGATATACAGATCGCGCTCGCCGTCGGTCAGCAGCACCCACCCGAGCTGGTCGCCCTCGTCGAGATCAATCGCAATCAGACCGCCCTTGCGGATGTTGCGGTACTCGTTGAGGCGGGTACGCTTGATGATGCCGTTTTTGGTGATCATGGCAAGGTACGCACCCTCGGCGTCAAAGTTCTCCAGACGGATCATGGACGTGACCTTCTCGTCCGGTTCCAGCGGCAGGAGATTGACAATATTCGTGCCGCGCGACTGCTTGGACACCTCGGGAATTTCATAGCCTTTCAGGCGGTAAATTCTGCCTTTGTTGGTGAAAAACGCAATGTAATCATGCGTGGAGCAGACGAACACACGCTCGGCAAAGTCCTCCTCGCGCCGCGTCATGCCCGACACACCGCGTCCGCCGCGGCGCTGGGATTTATACACCTCGGTCGCCATACGCTTGATGTAGCCGTAATGGGTCATTGTGATGATACAGTCGCTGACGGGGATAAGGTCCTCAATATCGACCTCGCCGCTGACGGAAACGATTTCGGTGCGGCGGTCGTCGCTGTATTTTTCGCGAATTTCGTTGATTTCGGATTTCACGATGCCGAGAATCTTCTGATGATCCGAGAGAATGTCCTCGTATTCGGCAATTTTTTCACAAAGTGCCGCCAATTCGTCGAGAATCTTGGATTTTTCCAGTCCCGTCAACTGTCCCAGACGCATATCAACGATCGCACCCGCCTGAATTTCGTCCAGTCCGAAGCGTTCCATCAACGCGTTTCGTCCTTCGGGAACGGATTTGGCGGCTTTCAGAATTGCCACGACCTCATCGATGAAGTCCAGCGCGATTTTGAGTCCTTTGAGGATATGTTCGCGCTCTTTGGCTTTTTTGAGGCGGAATTCGGTGCGGCGGCGAATGACGTCGCACTGAAAATCGATGTACTGGGTGATCATTTCCTTCAGCGTGAGCGTTTTCGGCTCGCCGTTGACGAGCGCGAGCAGAATGATGCCGAAGGACTCCTGAAGCTGGCTGTACGAATAGAGCTTGTTAAGCACGACCTGCGGGTTCGCGTCGCG
>DLVP01000213.1 GCA_003445125.1 Oscillospiraceae bacterium
ATGAGCCGATACAAACCGTAATCTTCATCGTTTTTCTCCTTACTGGTAATCTACCACATCAATCCAGGAATGTAAAAATTCCCGTTCTTTTTCGTTTCCTTTTACCGACTGAGACGCCGCCACGATCGGCATCCATTTCTGAATATTTTCCTTTGAAATTCCGCTTTTTTCGCAAAAAAGCGTCAAATATCTTTCTGCCATGTCAATTTGTCCGTCCAGCCAGAACAGCAGATAGGTTCTCGCCGCATCCGCCGAAGCATTCCCCTGGGTGGCGTGCGCCCAGTCAATGATATACGGCGTGCCGTCCTGCGCGATCAGAATATTGGACGGATTGAAATCTCCGTGGCAGAGTTTCTGGTGCTTCGGCGCACTTTCCAAGCGGGTATTCAGTTCATACCGCACCGACGGCGCCAGATCCGCCTGCGCGATTTTCCGGCTCATTTTATCCTTGAGTTTATTGAGCATCGGGCAGGTTTTCGACTGCACCAGCAGCTGAAGATCCACAAATTGATTCAGATATTTTTCCCGATCCTCCGGATGTTCCTCCATCAACTGTGCCATGTTTTTTCCCTTGATATACTCGGAAACAATCGTCCACTTTCCGTCGGTTACCGTCACTTCCAGCACCTTCGGAATGGGAAGTCCCGTTTCCTCCACGCGTGCCTGATTGAGTGCCTCATTCAGCACGTCTGCTTTGGAATAGTCCTCATTGAACACCTTCAGACAACGGTCATCATCGCGGTATACCGTTTTTTTGCTTCTCACGGCAATGATTCGATCCATATTCATTCCTGCACCCTCCTCACACATTCGCCTTTGAAATACCGGGCTTTTCTTCTTCGGTGAAATGCCGATTGCCGTAGTAGGCATTCAGATACATCTGACGGATTTCGCTCATCAGCGGATAGCGCGGGTTCGCGCCGGTGCACTGGTCGTCAAACGCCTGTTCGGTCATCTCGTCCAAGCGGTCAAGGAAATCCTTTTCGTCAATGCCGTAGTCTTTGATGGTCGCCTTGATTCCGACACGCGCCTTGAGCGCATTGACTGCCTCGATCAGTTTTTCCAGTTTTTCCTCATCGGTATTTCCGCCGAGATTCAGCGAATCCGCCACTTCAGCATAACGCGCCAGTGTATGCGGATGGTCGTATTGCGGGAAGGTACCCATTTTTGCCGGCACTTCGCAGGCATTAAACCGCAGCACCTCTTCGATCATCAGCGCATTGGCGACGCCGTGTGCCAGATGATGAAATGCGCCGAGCTTGTGCGCCATCGAATGGCAGACACCCAAAAACGCATTGGCAAACGCCATGCCCGCCATGGTTGCGGCATTCGCCATTTTTTCGCGTGCTTCAACGTCCGTTTGTCCCTGATCGTAGGCACGGGGCAGATAGGTGAAAATCGTTTTCAATGCTTTAAGTGCCAGACCGTCGGTATAATCCGTCGCCATCAGTGATGCGTATGCTTCCAGTGCGTGTGTGACCGCATCAATTCCCGATGCCGCCGTCAGTCCCTTCGGCGCGCTCATATGGAAATCGGTATCAATAATTGCCATATTTGGCAGTAGCTCATAGTCTGCCAACGGGTATTTGATGCCGCTGTGTTCGTCGGTGATCACAGCAAACGGCGTCACCTCCGAGCCGGTACCCGCCGAAGTGGGAACAGCGACAAAATACGCTTTTTCTCCCATTTTCGGGAAGGTATACACGCGCTTGCGGATGTCCATGAACCGCATTGCCATTTCCATGAAATCCGCTTCCGGATGTTCGTACAGCACCCACATAATCTTTGCCGCATCCATTGCGGAGCCGCCGCCCAGTGCAATAATGCAATCCGGCGCAAACGCCTTCATCTGTGCCGCACCTTCCTTGGCACAGCCGAGCGTCGGATCGGGCGCTACATCAAAGAAGCAGGTATAGGCAATGCCCATTTCTTCCAATTTATCGGTGATCGGCTTGGTATAGCCGTGCTGATACAAAAAGCTGTCGGTTACCACAAACGCCCGTTTTTTGTTCATCCGGTGTCCGAGCTCATCCAATGCCACGGGCAGGCAGCCCTTTTTGATATAGACCTTCTCCGGCGTTCTGAACCACAGCATATTTTCTCTCCTCTCGGCGACCGTTTTGATATTCAGCAAATGCTTGACACCGACATTCTCTGACACGCTGTTTCCTCCCCAGGAACCGCAGCCGAGCGTCAACGAGGGGGCGAGCTTGAAGTTGTACAGGTCGCCGATGCCGCCCTGCGACGATGGGGTATTGACCAGAATACGGCAGGTTTTCATGCGCGCGGAAAATTCGGCGAGCTTTTCCTGTCCCGTTACGAGATCCAGATAAATCGAAGAGGTATGTCCGTAGCCGCCGTCGGCAATCAGATGTTCCGCCTTTTCAAACGCGTCCTGCAAATCCTTTGCTTTATACATTGCCAGCACCGGAGAGAGCTTTTCATGGGCAAATTCTTCCGAAAGCTCCACACTTTCCACTTCCCCGATCAGAATTTTTGTTCCGACCGGCACGGCGACGCCCGCCAGCTGTGCAATCGTTGCGGCACGTTGTCCGACGATACGGGAATTGAGCGCCCCGTTGATGAGAATGGTTTTTCGCACCTTCTGTGTTTCCTCGGGATTCAGGAAATAGCATCCGCGTGCGGCAAACTCGGTTTTCACCGCTTCGTACACCTTTTCGTGTACGATCACCGACTGTTCCGATGCACAAATCATACCGTTATCAAACGTTTTGGAATGAATGATCGAATTGACCGCAAGCAGTATATCGGCAGTTTCATCGATGATTGCCGGAGTATTTCCCGCACCGACGCCCAACGCAGGTTTTCCCGACGAATAGGCAGCCTTCACCATCCCCGGTCCACCGGTTGCCAGAATGATATCCGCTTCCTTCATCACGGTATTGGTCAATTCCAGGCTCGGAACATCAATCCAATCGATGATTCCCTCCGGTGCACCCGCGGCAACCGCCGCGTCAAG
>DLVP01000217.1:0-1685 GCA_003445125.1 Oscillospiraceae bacterium
ACAACATCTTCCGTTTCACACAGGCAGGCAGTGAGGTGTCGGCACTTCTCGGAAGAATGCCGTCCGCCGTCGGCTATCAGCCAACGCTGGCGACCGAGATGGGCGCGCTTCAGGAGCGAATCACCTCCACAAAGAAAGGATCGATCACCTCGGTGCAGGCGGTGTATGTCCCTGCCGACGACCTGACCGACCCCGCCCCTGCGACCACCTTTGCGCATCTGGATGCCACGACGGTGCTGTCGCGTGCGATTTCTTCGCAGGGAATTTATCCCGCCGTCGATCCTCTGGAATCCACCAGCCGCGCGCTTTCACCGGAAACGGTCGGAAAAGAGCATTACGAGGTTGCCCGCGAGGTACAGCGCGTATTGCAGCGGTATAAAGAACTGATGGACATCATCGCCATTATGGGTATGGACGAGCTGTCCGACGAGGACAAACTGCTGGTTTCCCGCGCGAGAAAGATTCAGCGTTTCCTCTCCCAGCCGTTCACGGTGTCCGAGAAGTTCACGGGCATCCCCGGCACCTATGTACCGGTGGCGGAGACGGTGCGCGGATTCAAGGAAATTGTCGAGGGCAAGCACGACGATCTGCCCGAATCGGCGTTCCTGTTTGTCGGAACGATCGAGGAAGCGGTGGAGAAAGCGAAGAAAGCGGAATGAAGACGTTCGAGCTGAAAATCTCCTCTCCGGACGGGGATCTGTTTTCGGGCGAGGCGGTGAACCTGTCTTTGCGCGGCACGCTGGGCGATCTGGCGGTCATGGCGGGACACACGCCGCTGATGACGGCAGTGAAAGCGGGCGAATTTCGCGTGACCCTGCCCGACGATACCGAAAAGGTCGGAAAAACGACCGGCGGTCTGCTGACCGTGTCCAAGGAACGCACCACGTTTTTGTCCGATGGATTGACGTGGACGGAATAAAGAAAGCGCCATTTCCCTTACGGGAAATGGCGCTTTTGATGTATTGTTCAAACCATTTGCACGGGAGAAAGGGGCGATCATTTTCATTCACGGGCGGCATTTTTTACAGGGAGAATATCCGTTGGCAAGCAGAGTTTCGCGCGAAGCGCTGCTTTCTGCACGGTTTTCGTTGGAAATCCTATCGATAAAAATACAATTGGGGGTATGAAATTTCTTTGTTTGCAGACTGAGAATATAAGTGGTTCTCTCCGTACGGTCGGTGCTTTCTTCCTCTGCGGCGGAGGAGTATTCGGAAGAATTTTCCGTTTGCGATGAAGCCGTTTCTTTTGAGGAATTGGCTATGGGTTCTGCTGAGACGACAGATTCTTCTGAACTTTCTTTTGATTCTGCTTCGGAGACGGAATCTTCGTTTTGGGAAACCGACGAACTGACCTCCGCTTCGGCATAGTCAAGGCTGTTTTCTTCGGAAAAACCGTCATCGGAAGATTCCTGCAAGGCAAAAGCAAGAGAATGGTCGATTTCGGAAGATTCTGACGAAAAATCCGAAGGCAGGCTGCTTTGTAAAGTCGGTACGGCGTTCTTTTCCGCGAGGCCTACGAAAATCAATCCCACGATACACAGAAGCGAAAAAGCGGAAAGAATAAGAATTTCCTTCCGCTTTTTCCGGAGTTCTTCTTCTTTGCGGCGGCGTTCTTCTTCTCTTTTTCGCGCTGCACGTTCGGAAAGGATTCGTTTTATAAAAAACATAGGAATGCTCCTTGTCATT
>DLVP01000217.1:1742-5559 GCA_003445125.1 Oscillospiraceae bacterium
AGGCTGCCCTCTTTTCAAGAGGGGAGCCTTTTGTGCGTGTTTGTGCTGTGGAGAAAGCAAGGGCAAAAAGCAAGGCTTTAAACAAAAATCGGCGGCTTTGTGCCGCTGCGGTGATGGATGAAAGGCGAAAAAAGAAGTCACCTCTTTTGCCGAAAACGAAAGGAAAAAATCAAAACCGACAAACGCGGGGGATACCCGCGTTTGGATTTTCGTTTTCTCATTTTCCGGTGTAAAAATCCGTATACTCCTCCAGCGCCGCCATATCCAGCGCCGCCGCGATGACATGACCCTTCTGCGGCGCGGTGGCACAGGCGAGCAGTCCGTTGAGCGACGGCGTCATTTTGAACGGCGCGGCAATCAGTGCTTTTCCCTGCAGACGCAGTCCGATTTCGTCCCCGCCGATCAGGCACGCCTTGATGCCAAACGCATAGTCAAACTGCACCTGCGTCTGCACGTCGCGCATTGCCGTGAAGGATTCGTAGGGCTGTTTCAGCGCCATCGGCGCGGCAAGAATTTTCGCGCCCGCTTCCACGGCGGCACGCGTACTCTTCCAGTCCAGCGCATCCGCGCCAGCCAGCACGCACACGCCGCCGATCGGCGTTTCCACCACGGTCAGACGGTCGGAAAGCAGCAATTCGCTGTCGTCACATTCTTCCGAACGGTAGAGCTTGTCCTGACACCCCGCGACGGCGCCGTTCGCGTCAAAAACGGTACTGCGCAGATACAGCCCGCCGTTTTTTCGCAGCAGTCCCGCGCCGACGACCGTAATCATATGATAGGTGCGGGAAAACGCCGATACGGCGGAGGAGGTGATCTCGTTGAGGAGCGAAAGCTGCCCTTCGCTGAGCTCTTTGACGAGATCATAGACGTTTTTCTGTTTGTTGCGGCGCGTCTGCGCCCGCGAAGCAAAGCCCGGAATCAGCGACAGCGCGTGAAGCTGGAAAAATTCCGGCAGAACCAGCAGTGCGGCGCGGTGCGCGGCGGCTTTGGAATAATACAGATTCAGATTCTCGATATATTCGGGCAGTCCGCCGAAAATGCGAAACTGCACCGACGCCGCCGCGCACACGGGCTTTTCCGTATTCTCCGGAAGCTCGGCGGGAGGCGTGGCGACGCGCGCCACTTCGCGTTCCGCACGTTCGGGCGAAAGGCGCATCTGCGCCAGCGAAAGTCTCATTTCTTCCCACATGGTCATCCTCCTCAAACGGTGCCTTCAAAGGGCAGGCGGTCGGTGAACGGAAACAGAAAGCCGTTGAGCGAGCCGTTCTGCGGCAGTGCCTTGCACGGTTCGGTCACGCATACGCCCTGATTGGACACATTCAGGACGGGTAATCCGGTCTGCTGTGAAGCGCGCCACGCGCCGAACAGGATCCGCTCTTTGGAAAAATCCACATCGGGAATGTACTGCACCGACACGATCACGTCACAGTGTTCCTGCACGGCGCGGTCGGTGAGGGCGGGATCGTAGACATCCACATCCCATAGAATCATCAGCTTTCCGAACGGCGTTTCCACCGCTTGAAGCGAATCAAACGGCTGATAGCTCCCGCGCAGAGCGGGAGTCAGACGGCAGGCACGCTGCAAAAGCGCGCGCTTGCCCGCTTGATTGATCAGGCAAACCACCAGATGTTCCCCGAGCGAGAACGCAGGCGTAAGAGCCCAAACGCCGTTTTCTTTGGTAAAAGCGGCGGCTTTTTCAAGAAAGGTTTTGGCTTCCCATTCCTGCATATATTCTTTTTGCGGCGGAAAAATCACCAGGTCGGTGTCACTTTTGGGAGCCGAAAAAGGCGGGCAAACACAAAAATTCATACAAACACCTCTTTTTCTATTGTAGCATATTCCCGCCCGCCTTGCAAGAAAAACATTGACGCGGGCGCGGGGGTATGGTAAAATAGCAGTAAAGGAGCGAGAGTGCTGATGAAAACAACGATTTATCTTGTGCGCCACGGCGAGAGCGAAGCGAACGCCGAGGGTATTTTATACGGACAAACCGACTGCCCGCTGAGCGTCCGCGGAATTTCACAGGCGGAAAAAACGGGGGAATATCTGCGCGACCGGCAGATTGACGCGCTGTATTGCAGCGATCTTCAACGCGCACGGGTGACGGCGGTTGCCATCGGGCTTTTTCACCCCGATCTGCGCGTGCGGACCAACATTGCCCTGCGGGAAATCAACTGCGGCGATTGGGAAGGGAAGACGGTGGACTGGATTCGGGAAAACTATCCCGAGGAATACCGCGTCTGGCGGGAAAACATCGGGCGTTCCGTGCGTCCCGGCGGCGAATCGGTCGCACAGATGCAAAAACGCATTGTGCGCCGCATCAAACACATTGTCAAAAAGCACGAGGGACAAACGGTCTGCATCGTGATTCATGCGATGGCAATCCGCGCGTTCTGTGCCTTTGCGGAGGGAAAAATACTCGACGAGATGAAGGATGTGCCGTGGGTGTCCAACGCGTCGGTCACGACGCTGACCTGCGAGGACGGGAAGTTCACGCTGGAGGAGCTGGGCTATGACGGGCATCTCGGAGACCGCGTGACCACGCTGAAGTTCTGATGTTTTGAAGGCTTCCCGTGATTTACCTTTGATATAAAAAAACACCCGCGCCTGCGGCGTCCTTTCGGACACCGCAGGCGCGGGTTTTCCGCGGTTTTCAAGCCGCCGGTTTTGTTTTTGTGTCAGTTGGAGAACGCATCCTTGAGCTTGTCAAAAAAGCTCTTGCGCTTCTCATAGTTCTTGTCGTCCTCGCTGAGGCGTTCAAACTCTTTGAGCGCTTCCTTTTGCTTCGACGACAGGTTCTTCGGAATTTCCACCGTCACACGCACATACTGGTCGCCGCGGGACTTGCTGTTGAGGTACGGAATACCCTTGCCCTTCAGACGGAACGTCGTGCCGGTCTGTGTGCCTTCGGGCATATTGTACTTCACTCTGCCGTCCACGGTCGGGACGGTCAGTTCCGCGCCGAACACCGCCTGGGTAAACGTGATCGGGATGGTGCACCACACGTCATAGCCGTCGCGCTCGAACAGCGCGTCCGGACGCACCGACACCGTCACCAGCAGATCGCCGTAGCCGCCGCCGTTTGCCCCCGCTTCGCCCTTGCCGCTGACGGAAATGGTCTGCCCATCATTGATACCGGCAGGAATCGAAATTTCCACCGTATGATTCTTGCGTGTGCGTCCCGTACCCGAACAGGTCGGGCAGGGGGTTTTGATGATCTTGCCGCGTCCGCTGCACTTCGGGCAGGCACGCTGCGTCTGTGCCATGCCGAACGGGGTGCGCTGGGTCATGGTCACGCGTCCCGTACCGCGGCAGTCGGGACAGGTTTCGGGGCTGGTTCCCGCCGCCGCGCCGCTTCCATGACAGGACGTACAGCGATCCATGGACGCATAGCTCACGGTCTTTTTCACACCGTGCGCCGCCTCCATGAAGGAAACCGTGACATTCACATTAATGTTTCTGCCGCGCTGGGGTCCGTTCGATGCGCCCGTGCGCCGCGAACCGCCGAAGCCGCCGCCGAAAAAGCTGCCGAAGATGTCGCCGAGGTCGCCGAAGTCGAATCCCCCGGCGCCATACCTCCCGGCGGCGCCGTAGCTTGGGTCCACCCCGTCAAAGCCGAACTGGTCGTACTTCTTACGTTTCTCCGGGTCGGACAATACCTCGTATGCTTCAGCAGCCTCCTTGAATTTCTCTTCAGCCTCTTTATCCCCGGGGTTCTTGTCGGGGTGGTACTGTATCGCCTTCTGGCGGTACGCCTTTTTTATTTCTTCGGGTGTGGCGGTTTTGCTGACGCCAAGCACCTCATAATAATCTCTTT
>DLVP01000229.1:0-659 GCA_003445125.1 Oscillospiraceae bacterium
ACCTACACCTTCACCATGCCCGAAATGAAAGTCACCGTGACGGCGGCACCCGCCGACGAGGCAATCGATGCGGCACCCTCGGCACTGCCGAGCCGCACCGCAGGCTGGGATCCGTGGTTCGGAGACAAGACCAGCGTTGGCGGTCAGTTCTATACCAACGACGGCGCAGCCGAGACGATGTTCTTTATCGAAAAATCCACAAACGGCAGAGCGTTTTTCTATGATCTCGGCGCGGAATATCTGCTCTCCGAAGTGGCAGTTGATACCATCGGCTCCGGCTTCGGATTCACGGCGGCAGCGTCGATCGACGGCGAAACCTACTATGACATCAGTACCGACGCCCTTCAGGTGACCGCCGACGGCACGACCTCAATCAAGACCTACGGAAAGGCACGTTACCTCCGCCTGACCATCGATACTCAAACGACCGGTTATCTGCGCGAGGTGCATATCTACGGCGTTCCCACGGCGGAGAAAACCTATACGGTCGATATTTCTTCGGCGGAGGGCTGCACGGCGGCGAAAGCCGAGCGCACCGCGCTTGCCGAGGGCGACCGCCTGGTCATCACCCTCACAGGCTTTGACGAAGCGTGGTTCAAGGACGCGTACCTTTTGACCGAGGGCGGGCAGAAATATCCGCTCACCAAGATGGATCGCCG
>DLVP01000229.1:691-952 GCA_003445125.1 Oscillospiraceae bacterium
TATACCTACGGCAGATCCACGATGCGCGACACCGACGCACAGACCGGACAGGTTCGCTTTACCGCGGAAATGCCTGCGGACCGTGTGACCGGCGTGGAAATCAATTATTATCAAAACCTCACTGCCACCGAGCCGACCGACACGAACTGCTATGTCACCGGACGCCACGCGAAGGTCGGAGAAATGCTCTGGCTGGGCGCAAGTCTGGAATTTGAGTTCACGGGTACTTCGATCGGACTGGATGTCACGGCGGTCAGCGAT
>DLVP01000229.1:973-2588 GCA_003445125.1 Oscillospiraceae bacterium
CTGCCTCTATGTGCAGATCGACGGCGAAAACGACCCGACCAAATACATCTTCGACCGCGACAGTCACCGCATTATCGTGAAGGATCACACGCTCTCCGCAGGAAAGCACACCGTGCGCATCATCCGCGGAAGCGAGAAGTGGACCGGCGCGATCACGATCAATTCGCTGATCACGGACAAAGACGCGGTGATCACCGAAAACTACAAACCGAACTATAAACTCAAAATCGAGCTGATGGGTGATTCGATCACCTGCGGTGCCGTCAACCGCTTCACCATGAGCTACGGCTTCCGCACGGGCGAGTTCTTGGATGCCGAAGTGAACTTCGTTTCCGCGTCGGGCGGCGGTATGTACCGCGATTCCGGCAAGGGAACCGACAACATCATTCCGGATTTCTACGACAACATCAAGCCGATTGCCGACACGACCTATCCGGCAGGCACCTATACGCACGATTTCTACCCGGATGTCATCGCCATCAATCTGGCAACCAATGACGCCAACAGTTACAGTGCTGACGGCTTCCATGAGGGCTATGTGAACGCCTACGTCGCGTTCCTGGAAAAAACGCTTGCAAAGAACACGCATCCCGACGGCACCCTTCCGAAGTTTGTGCTGATGGGCGGACAGATGGAAGGCGAATGGACGAGAAGCCAGGGAAGAAGCATGGAAGTGTTGATCCGTGAAGCTGCCGAGCAGTTCAAAGCGGCGCATCCGGAAGTGACGCTGGAGGTGCTGTATTTCGACTATCGCATCGATAAGCCCGAGTACAACCTTTCCGACGGTCACCCCGGGATTCTGACCCATGCGCGCGACGCTCTGCGCCTGACCGAAACGATCAAGGGAATGTTCCCCGAGCTGTACCCGGCTTCCGCACAGACCCCCACGGCGAACATCCGTCTGGGCAGCGATTCCGTGAAAGCGGGTCTGCGCTTCAAGACCGATTTTGCCAAGGACAGTATGTTCCTCAATATGTACGGCGAAGGGCTGTATCGCTATACGGACGACGGAACCGTGCAGTTCGGCACATTGCTGATCCCGAAAGAAATGCTCGGTTCGTATGCAAACGTCGCGGAGATGTTCCTGGCGGAAATGAGCCTTTCCGAATCTGAGCGTCAGGTGCTGAACGTGGCTGCAAAGAACATTTACCGACAGACCGACGGTACGGTTTCCTTCACGGGTGTGCTGACAGATATTCCGACCACACGGTACAATACCGAGGTGTGCGCAATCGGATATGTTCGTTACCGTTCGTCTGCGGATCAGGAGTGGCACTACGAATTCTCCGACCAGAAAATCCAGTCCTATGCGGGCGTGGCAAAACAGGCGCGCGAGAATGAGTATACCGACGAAAAGGTTAAAGGCAATGCCGCGTTGGAAGCGATTGCCAAACAGCTGGACGAAATCATCGGCGACACTTCGACCGATCCCGAAACCCCCGGTGAAATCGGCGATGACGGTCAGAACGGCTGGATCGACAACGGAAGCTGGTATTGATCATTGCCTGATTGACCGAAAGCTCCGAATACTGCGGCAAGAGAAAAGCGGCTGGAATGGCCGCGTCTCTCGCCGCCTGTGATAAAAACGAAACAGCCCCGCGCCTCCCGCCGATTG
>DLVP01000101.1:0-427 GCA_003445125.1 Oscillospiraceae bacterium
CTACGGACGCATTGTTTGCGTGGGCAGTCTGGGCGTGTTCATCGAAAGCAACCAAAGCAAGGTTCTTCAGGCGCAGGGCGACATGAAAACGCCGATGATCGCGCAGGTCACCGGTGCTTTGACAAACATCGTTCTTGACCCAATTTTGATTTTCGGATGGGGATTCATTCCCAAAATGGACATTGCGGGTGCTGCCATCGCTACCGTGATCGGGCAATTCGTTTCCGCGGCAATTGTCAGTGCAAAAAGTCTCTGCAAACCGCCGCGTTTTTCCGAGATGTCTTCCCTTATCCGCGACATCTACAAGCTCGGTGCGCCTTCCATTGTGATGCAGGCACTGTACACCACCTATATTGCCGGTCTGAACCTGGTGTTGGTCGGATTTTCCGATGCCGCCGTCACCGTGCTGGGGCTGTACTACAAATGG
>DLVP01000101.1:543-6973 GCA_003445125.1 Oscillospiraceae bacterium
ATTTTGCGCTGCTCGATTCTGATTTCTGCCTCCTTTATGATTCTCGGCATGATCGGATTCATCTTCTTTCCCGCACAGTTGATCGGGCTGTTCAGCAGCGATGAAAAGACACTGGAAATCGGCGTCACCGCCTTTCGGATTATTGCCCTTTGTTTTCTCCCCGCTTCCTTGTCGCTGATGTACCCGGTATACTTCCAGGCGCTCGGAAAGGGACGGGAGAGCGTGTTCGTCACCGTTTTCCGCCAGGTGATTCTATTGGTGCCGCTGGCGTGGGTCTTTTCCTTTTTCGGACTTGACTATGTATGGATCACCTTCCCCGTCACGGAAATTCTGACTTCGGTTCTGGCGCTTTACTACGATCGGAAAATTCAAAAATCCTCACAGACGAGCATTGAGTCAAAAGAACCGAAAACTTAAAAATTCCGTGAGAAAAGACAGCCGCCGATGCGGCTGTCTTTTCTTGTTTGGAATACATTTTCACCGAGGCATGGCAAAGAGAATATCACCGCGCAGTGTTACCGCCGTTTTCCATTTTCGGTTCTGTTTTCAAGAACCGCCACAGCGCACGGAATCTTGCCCTCGCACAAAAAATAACGCGCGTCCGTATACCCGACATCAGCAAAAAAGTGTTGGTAGGTCTCGGAAGTAAATTCCCTCCTGAAATTTGCGCCCGCTTTGCCGATTGCTTCGGAAACGCGATTGGTCGTCCCTTTCTCCGTTCGGTTCATATAGGTGGGAATGATCAGTTTTCCGCCGGGCTTGCAGACACGCTCCAGCTCGTGCAATGCCCGATACGGATCGTCCAGCAGATGAATCACGTTTGCCGCAACGACGGTGTCAAAGCATCCGTCCGGGTAGGAAAGCTGCAGGATATCGGCAGTTTCAAAAGTGACATTGCTGAAGCCTCCGTACTTCTTTTTTGCCCGTTTCAGCATCTTTGCGGAAAAATCCGTTGCCACCAAGCGCTTGCATTTCGGTGCGATCACACCCGTGAGCAGTCCCGTACCGCAGGCACATTCCAGCACCGTGTCGAAAGGCGCAATCAGCTTTTCCACCGTTTTACACAGCGTCTTGTTTGCCTTTCTGTTGATGCCCTTTGCAAAGACATCGTATACCCATGCAACACGATCCCAAAACATCGTTGATCCCCTCTTTGCTTGCAGCTTTTCATACGTTGCGAAAACGCGCACCGTTACGGTTTCAGCCCGGGCAGCTTCGGCAAGGAATCTGTCTCCATGATTGACCGAAGCAGTTCGGCGAATCCCCGCGGATTTCTGATCTGATACTCCATATGGTTACAGCCCTCAAAAACCGGATAGTTCCCCTTCGGATACGCTTCCATGACCGCTGCCCGATACTTATAATGCTCCTCGGCACTGCCGAACTCGAAATACATATTTCTTTGCAGCGCTTCTGACAGAACCGGAAACGGCTTATCCTCCAGGCTATCCGCCATCTGACGGCGCAGATTACCGTATTTCAGCGCTTTGCCCGCAGCAATGAAATAGGGCTTGATCGCGTCATCGTCGCACCACATGATTTTTTTGAGCGTTTTGCCCTTTGACAGATACAGGCTCTTGATTGCCAGATACAGAAACGGCGTCATGATACGGCGTGTTCCTTTTCCGATTTGCGCAAACTGTCCTCCGTCGAAAAAAACGTGCCCGACGGGCAGTTTGGTCTGTGTCAAAAACGCCATTGCCAGATCTGCACCGATGGACGAAGCGACAACCAAAGCAAGGCTTTTCACGCCTTCACGCTGCAAAAAATTTTCCAGCTGATGCACTTCGTCCGATTTATCAAGATATTTTTGTCCCTCGCAATAAACAGTGGAGGTCGGCAGGATACAGAAATATTTGTCCTGCAAGTTCCGTGCCACCGGCTCGCTGCTTGCTCCCGTGACGCCCATGGCGTGAAAAAACAGCACCGCAGGATTCTGTTTTTCTCCCAATGTTTCAAACAGCATTTTCTCACCCCCAGATCAATGAACAAAAATCATCATGATTGCCGACAGTACCGCCGCGATGAGTGCCATACCGACCGTGCCGAAAATCCACTTCCGGCACTTGTCTTTTCCGCTGATGTACGGTTTCAGGTCCTCCGTGCCGGGAATTGTCCACGCCTTCGTGTGTCCGACCCAAAAATCATCCACAAGGAATCGGTCGATCAGATTCATCACCGACAGAATGACAAGCATTTGCCAAAACCCCGCAAGAAACCCGCTTGCACCGTTTACCGCATAGACACAAATCAGCACATAGGCAATATAGCCGGGGAGGGCAGATTGCCTTGAAAAGCAGGCTGTTTTGTTTGATTTTTTCATGCGTGGTCAATCCCAGCCGCACGCACCGATCCTGTACCTGCGGGCTGTAAAGATGCACCATGCCGACCGCACCTTTCCGAATACCGACCGCGCAAACGAGAAAAAGCAATGCACCAAGCCCCAAGCCTTCCGCAAGCGTTTTTAAGATCAATTCTTTCATTTCAGATAACTCCCGCACTCCGTTTCAAGCGCCCGCCATGTCGGATATTCCGCATTGTTTTCGTCAAAAAACTTTTTCAGATCCCGATTCAGTGCACTCATTTCGTCAACTGCGTTCATGGCATGATCGGAGGCGCAGATCTTTCCGAGACTCGTCGCACACATGAGTTTAAAGAAACGTAGGCAGGTTTTGTGATACGCCTGACCTTCAAATTCCTCATCCGCTTTCGGAAGAATTTCATGTCCGGCATTTTTTATGGCACGGTAGCCCTCGATATTGGCATCGATCATTTGATTCAGATATGCCGTATTGCCCTTGAGTTTTTTCAGGTTGCCATCCGTTTTGTAGCACGCAAAAGCCGCCGGCAGCACAAACGCCGCATGGCACAAAAGATAATCTCCCATATTCGGTTCATAAACCACTTTGTATTTTGTACCGTCGAAAATCCGACCGATCAACGGCTCGTTGGACGGCGCATGACGCAGCTGTCCGATGGTGATTTTGTGAAGATCAATCGAAACCACGCGTTTTTGCTCCCGATGTCCCGCCGAGAGGGCAAAGGCAAAAAGGACGTTTTTCTCCGGCAGCGACGCAGCAATCGCCTCTGCACGCACATTGTTTCCCACAAAAACGAGATTTTCCGTCTTGTTTTCCCGCAGGGTATCCATGATGGCTTCAAGCTGCGTATACCGCACTACAACAAAGATCACATCGTATACGTCCTCCGGTTTCAGTTCGGTCACTACCGGAACATGGCTGACCGACGCCCGAAGGGAAAACTTGTTCTTTATCCGCAGCCCGTTTTTCCGGATTTCCTCTGCCCATTCTCCCCGTGCAAGCAGCGTCACATCTTTCCCGGCACGAAACAAATTATTTGCAAGGTTGCAGCCGAGCACCCCTGCTCCGAATATCAATATTTTCACCGTCAAACCCTCCTGATCTTTTTTGAAATATCCGAGCTTCCCGCTAAAGTTAGTTCGCGCTAACCAAACGGCATTTGAAAAACCGCCCGCCAGCAGTTCTTTCCCTTCGGGCAGTTTCTTCCACGTGCCGTAAAAGCAAGCACAGCACAACCGCGTCCTGCTCCAATAGCAAAGCCTTTAAGACCCCTTCGATCCCGTCCAAATTCAACGAATATGTAATTTATAAAAATGACCGCAATCGTTCATCCGGTCATATTATAACATACCGCCATCCGTTTTTCAATAGAAAAATTGAAATTTAACCGCCAATTCCCTCGTTCTCTCGTGATAAAATTCCGAGTCTGTTCCTCACGTATGCCTGTGAAAATTCTTAGGGATGCTCTCCGACAAGTCCGCCCTGTTCTTTTTTCAACCGTCGGCAATCGCCGTGACTGTCACCGAGAACCTCATCAGCACACGGCAACCGCAGGAAATACCGTATCGGAGTTTTCCGTGCCGAATTCTGAATATCTCCTGTCATTTTGCCTTTCTGCCTGCCCAAACGGCGTTGGATATCATATATCCCTGTCCCTGATACGGTTCTCTGACACATACCAGCCCGACATAGAGATACGGCTTCTTTGCCTTGTCAAATTTTTTGCCGAGCCCCGAACCGCCCTTTGACATGATCTTNNCTTCATAAAGCGGATGATCTCTTTTGTCTTCATGGCGCCGAGAAAGCCATTAACCAAAGGCAATGCAGCTTTCAGACCGACTTTCTGTCCGGGAAACTTATAGGCGATGAATCCCTCGCCGTTTTCGCTTGTAGCATACAGCATTCCGCTTTGCAGTGCCATTTTCACATAGCCGCTTATGAATGATGCCACTGCCTCACGGCTTGGAAATGCGTCAATCAGTCCGTGTTCCGTACCGTAATCATAATAGCCAAAGGCGTGACCGATGTCTACGATCGTGCTTTCGTGAAGTTCTGATACTTTCATGGTTATTTGTATCCCTTTCCTTGTGAAAATACCGGCGGCCAATATGGCATCGGCTCGGCACCGACCTTCAATTTGAAATCGCAGTACCCCCATTCCTCCATGCAGGTATGTTCACGGAAGAGCGGTGCGCCAACGATTCCGAACATGACATAATCGAGATTGCACAGATACGGCATATATTCCTCGTAACCGTATTTCCGTGCAAAATTCGCGAGCGGGCAAACAAGATTGTGATAGCTGAAATCATAGCCCGACTCCGGCGGCAGTTGGGTCTTTGTTTCAAAGCTTCCGGGATTTTTTGCGGCGTTGGCGCTGTTCTTTGCGTCCTTTTTGAGGAACATCCTATTGAGCAGTTTCGGATTTGTGAACATCTTTCCCATAATCTTACGGACAAGACCGGGCATCTTTCTCATCCGGCGCTCATAGGCGACCGTCATCAAGTGTCCGATCTCTTCCGGCGCCACGCGGTATTTCTTCAGATACTCTCCCCATGGCGACAAGCATATATGCCTCGGTCAGGTTCTTTGTGCCGCTCGCATCATCGCCGCCGATGTACGGAAAATGCTCCAGCATATCCCGCTCATAGATGTTCCATATCTCCTCAATTGCAGCATTGTAAGATTTGCCGCAGTTGACCTCTATTTCATTACCGACAAGCGCCAAAAAGCCCTTCATGGTCTTTTTCAGCTTCGCACGTTTCTGTTGATAATACTCATGCATATTTCTTCTCCTGCTGACTAAAAATCTGATTTCATTTTTTACAAATTCCGCACTCGGGCACCGTGCCAAACGGTATATCACTTAAATTTCAGTCGTTGGATATGCTGTATTTCTTCTCATAAATTGCAGCCGCTATGCACCAGATGATGATTGCGCTGTTTGTACTGCTCTGACTCATAACGGACATCCATGTAGCTACGGGTACCCGCATGATCTGTGCAATATCCGGAATGACTATGAGCAGAATATTCCATGTAACCGAATGAAAAACGAGCATCCACTTAGGATAAGGGGTTTTGCCCGCAAGCAGCATTACGAAATGAATTCCGAAAACCAACACCATCGGAATATACATGGGAAGAATGGCGATGAGCATATCCTCCTGATAGGCAGTAACCGCTGTAACCGCAGCCTCTGATCCGATATGGGGACCCAGATATGCAGTAAACCATGCCAGAGTAGCCGACCAGGTATGAATCGCCAGCGCCACCGCAACGGTGAATATTCCGCACAGATAATGGATGGATTTTGCTTTTCTGTATTTTGAGTCGATATCCGTATTCAGTGCTTTTACCATAAAGTAATAGAGAAATCCTCCGATTGCTCCCATCCCGACAATCAGTACGGGTCTCCACAATCCATAGGAACCGGACAAATAATAGGCTCTGTCAAACATACCTGTGTCCGTCCCCTGAAGGGGAATACATCCGAGCAGCCAATCGCCGGCAGCCATCAATACACCTCCGATTGCGCCAAGAATATACCATTGAACGGACTTTTTGTTTTTTCTGCCTTCATTGTTTTCATCTCCCATGCGGTTCACAATACTCAAGCATGACTTCCTATTTCTTCAAAATGTCCGTGATCTTGGCAAAGTCCTCCCGCGCTTCTTTAAAGTACGGCAGCATACAGTAACAATGCACCATCTTCGGGCGGGCAAAAGCGGTGTACGGAACATCTGCGCGCTTGCAGGCGTTCTCAAAGTCAGGCAGAGCGCCGTAAAGGACTTCATCCGCAGAATAGAAAAAGTGAATGTCACCCACGCCGGAAAAATCGCCGCGGGAGCCGGAAATCATATAATCCGGTACATTCTCCTGCCCGTGACACATGAATTTTTCGACCGTCACCATAAAGGCGTAGTCAATGGCAACATCCTTTTCGTTTAACGCCTGCATCCTCGCTTTCTCGGCATCGTTCCACGGCACCTCCCCCGGAGAAACCGCAACAATATGTCTCGGCTGCGGCAGCGGCTCTGACTGCGCGTTGTTGTGCACTGCGATGCCGAGCGCCAGCGCACCGCCGGAGGAAAATCCGCAGGTGCTGA
>DLVP01000101.1:7095-10784 GCA_003445125.1 Oscillospiraceae bacterium
GCGGATAGAACGGGAACCACACGTCGCACCCGGTATCTCGCATCAGTTTACGCATCACGGGAAGATCGCCCTTATCGGGACCGATGACCATGCCTCCGCCGAAAAAATAAAGAATGGCACGCTCGGACGGTTTCGGATTTTCACGAACAATCAGACACGGAAAGCCATTCACCGTGACCGTCTCATAATATGCTTTGTGATCGGCGGGCGTAAACACACCGCGATGACGGTTCTGCTTTTCAATAACTTTGGTGATTTCGTCCTCTGGCAGACCGAAGGCCTTTTTCGCGCCGGAGAGTTTATATGCACCGCGCAGCAAGGCGGCAAATGCACTGATTTTCCTGTTATCCGCGACAACAACACCATTCAGCTTCATTTCAGCCGATTCTTTAATATTCAACTCAGTGACCCTCCGTTCAATTTGAGTTAGACGACGCTAACCTATGTATTTTTGAAAAGCCGCCCTGCGGCGGCTTCCGCTTTTTATAAAATCGATGACAACCCGATATACCCCACGGCAACATCATAAAGATCAAAACCTACGTCAATCGGTCAGCAAAAGTCCTTCGCACTTCCAAGGCGGCCGCGCGGCTCCGCGTTTCTGCGGGCAGTACCCTGTAAACTTGCTCGGTTTCAGAATCGGAAAACCCAAATCCACGCTCCCGCAAATATGACCGAATTTGTTTATCCGGTCATATTATAGCATATAGCGACTTGCTTTTCAATAGCAAAATGAAATTTGAGCTATAAAAGAACCGGCAAAACGACTTGGCACAGCATTGTACCCATTAAAAAGTAATAGACGAGGTGTGGCTTTCTGAAAATCCGAACAATGATTCAGCATAAAATTGTTGTCTGACTTTTTGGAAGCACTTCATTCCAACCGGTGAGCCTTCTGCTTTTTGTTTATAGAGCGAAAAGGGCTTTACTCGGCTTTATGCAAGAGCTTTCGGCAGCTCAGATCCATTCCCAGAGCGCCGAGCGGCGCGGTAATCAGGATGCCGAGCACGGCAACAGACAGGACAATGCTCCCGCAGGAAAGCCCCATAGCGAGGGGCACGGAACCGATTGCCGCCTGCACGGTCGCTTTCGGAAGATACGCGATGATGCAGAAAAGCCGCTCCTTCGCGTTCAGCTTTGTTCGGACAAGGCAGAGTGCCACGCCGACCGCACGGAACAAAAGCGCCACGCAGATCATTCCGACGCCGGCAATTCCCGCCCCGAGCGTATAACGAATGTCCACCGCCGCACCGACCAGCACAAACAATACTACCTCGGCGGCAAGCCACAGCTTCCCGAACTTCTCCGCCAGACGTATGGTCACGCAGTCAGGACTTTTGATCTTCAAAACACACGCCATGCTGACCACGGCAAGCAATCCCGACACAGAAACCCATTTTTTCACCCATATTTCAATAGCAATCGAAAGAAACGCCACGCTGAGGACAATGATGACCTTTATGCTATTGCGGATCGGATGCCCGTGTGCATATGACTTTTCAAAAAACAAAGCCAAAACAAACCCAACCGCAGCGCCTACCGCAACACCGAGCAGAACAGAAACCGGGATGTTGACAAAATCAAGCAGGTTTACATTGCCTCCCTGCGCCACGCTGACAAAGGTGGTAAACAGCACGATTACAAAAATATCGTCACAGGAGGCACCTGCCAGAATGAGTTGCGGAATGCTCTTATCGGTTCCGCGTTTTTCCTCCATCAGCCGCAGCATACGGGGGACGACAACAGCAGGCGAAACAGCCCCGAGCACCGCGCCCATCACAGCGGCTTCGATACGGGAAACACCCAAAAGCAGCGGAGCAAACAGCACATAACCGAGAATTTCAAAGCTCGCCGGGACAAAGGACATAAGTATCGCCGGTCGCCCGACTTTTTTGAGGTCGGACAGATTCAGCGACAGCCCGGCTTTGATCAGAATGATAATCAGCGCCATCTGCCGCAGTTCCGAAGAGATACCGAGTATCTGAGGGTCGAGCAGATCAAGCATGTATGGTCCGAGCAGAATCCCGGTAACGATCATACCGACGATGCGGGGCAGGCGCATTTTTTCGCAGATTGCCGCAAGTGCCAGACCGACAAGAAAAATGAGTGAAAGAGATGTTAACATAAAAATCCTCCCAAAACGCAGAAAAGCTGATGCCCTCTGCATATAAAATGCAGAAGTCATCAGCCTTGAATCAGCGGTTTCGGCTTGCGCCGCGGGAGAACTTCATTCCCTACTCAAACAGTGTATCACCGTGCTTCGGAAAAGTCAAGCATTTTTCACAGCTTCCAGCCAACCGCTTGCTCGCGCCCGCTGATGAACCGGCGGTAAATGCCGTCCTGCCCCATCAGCTCGTCATGCGTGCCGTGCTGAACGATCTGCCCTTTGTCCACCACGAGAATTTGATCGGCGCCACGCACAGTTTTAAGCCTGTGGGCGATCATGATGACCGTTTTCTCCTGCGTCAGCTCGGAAATCGCCTCCATCAGCTCCTTTTCGTTTTCCGGATCGACATTTGCCGTGGCTTCGTCGAGAATAATGATCGGCGCGTCCTTCATCATGGCACGGGCAATGGAAAGGAGTTGTCTTTCGCCGCCCGAAAGCGTTCCGCCCGCCTCACCGATGACCGTTTCATAGCCCTGCGGCAGCTTCATAATGAAGTCGTGGCAGCGGGCTTTTTTTGCCGCCGCGATCACCTGCTCCATCGGCACGTCCGACTGACCGAAGCGGATGTTGTTGGCAATCGTGTCATGAAACAGATAGACGTTCTGAAACACAAAGCTGAAATTGCGCATCAGGCTGTCCATGTCGTACTCACGCACATCACGCCCGCCCAGCGTGACCTTCCCCGCGTCCACATCCCAGAAGCGGGAAAGCAGATGACAGAGCGTGGTCTTTCCGCCGCCGGAAGGTCCGACGATGGCGGTCGTTGACTTTTCGGGAATATCCAGCGTGATGCCGTCGATGATGGGCTTTTCTCCATAAGAGAAACTGATATTCTCAGCACGGATATCGTAATTTTCCGGCATAATCTCCGCTCCCGAAGTATCCATAGTCGGTAGGTTCAGAATATCGTTTGCCTGATTTACACAAGTGTCCACCACGCGCAAAAGGCTCGACTGCGTTCCCGCCTGCTCCAGCCCCTCGGTGAGCAGGAAGGAGCAGATGCAGAGCATGACGCAATTGAGCAATGCCATGTGACCACTTGTATAAAGCACGAGCGACAGCAGCACCACCCCCACATCAATCAGTTTGGCGACGGCGTTCTGCGCAAACATAAGCGGCAGGAGCTTCAACTCCATATCGATGTTGGAATCGACATTTTCGTTGATAGCGGACTCCAGCTTGCGGTTGTATTTTCCGATAAGAGAGTAGGATTTCACCTCAGCGATTCCTTTGATGTATTCGAGTACCCGCCCGACCACCGCCGTATCGCCTGCGAGCTTGCGACGTGTCGTTTTCTCGGATTTCGCCTGCATGGCACGGTTGATAAGGGAATAGACGGCAAGTCCCGCGACGATCAGCAGTCCCACGCGCCAATCAAAGAGGAACACCGCCAGTGTCATGACCGCTGTGGAGAAAATCCCTTCGGTGACGAGCATAACCACGCGGGTGGACACGCCCGAGAGGTTGTCCATGGTGTTGGTCGTGACCGAGGTGATCGTGCCGAGGCTGTTTTCGTTGAAAT
>DLVP01000103.1 GCA_003445125.1 Oscillospiraceae bacterium
CGTACTTTGCACCGACATCGATTCCTCTTGTCGGTTCATCCAACAGCAGCACGGTCGGATCTGTCAAAAGCCAGCGTCCGAGAATCACCTTCTGCTGGTTTCCGCCCGAAAGCGAACGAATTTTCGTTTCCTGATTGGGGGTTTTGACGTGCATCGCCTGAATGCACCAATCGGTGTTTTCTATTTGTTTTGCCTTACTGATAAACGGACCTTTACGGCATTTATCAAGGCTGGAAATCGTGGTATTCTCACGGATGTTCAGAATTCCGAAAATACCGGTGGCGCGCCGTTCTTCCGTCAGCAGGGCAAAGCCGTTGCGAATCGATTCGCGGGCGTTTCTGTTTCGCACTTTTTTGCCGTCAAGTACGATTGTGCCGCTCTGACGTGTGGCAACACCGTAAATATTTTCAAGCAATTCGCTTCTTCCGGAACCGTCAAGTCCTGCAATTCCCAGAATTTCGCCGCGATGTGCTTTGAAGGACACGTCGCGCAATTTGGAATACATGGCGGAAAGCCCGTCCACTTCCAGGAGCACATCGCCGATTTTGTTGTTTTTCTCCGGGTAAATATTCGTCAATTCTCTGCCGACCATCAGTTTGATAATTTCATCGGTCGTCAGGTCCTTTGCCTCTCTTGTGGCAATCCATTTGCCGTCGCGCATGATGGTCACTTCGTCCGAAATGCGCAGAATTTCTTTCATTTTGTGCGAAATATAGATGATTCCGCAACCCTGCTCTTTCAGCATACGAATAATGTCAAAGAGATGCTCGACTTCTTCCTCCGTCAGCGAGGACGTCGGCTCGTCAAACACAATCACCTTGGCGTTATACGAAACCGCCTTCGCTATCTCCACCATCTGCCGCTGGGAAACCGACATTTTGCTCATGATTGTTTTCGGATCGACCGAAATTCCCAGTTTGTCAAAAACCTCTTTGGTCGCATTATACATTTTTTTCTCGCTGGTGATCGGCACGCCGTGGGCAACCGTCGGAAATCTTCCGAGCCACATATTGTCCATTACATTGCGTTTGAGTGCCTGATTCAGTTCCTGATGTACCATGGCAACGCCATGCTGAAGCGCTTCCCGCGAGTTTTTGAAGTTTACTTCTTCGCCTTCCAGAAAAATCTTTCCGTCATCTTTTCCGTACACACCGAAAAGACACTTCATCAAGGTGGATTTTCCTGCGCCGTTTTCACCCATAAGGGCGTGTACCGTCCCTGCTTTCACGGTTAACTGTGCTTTGTCAAGTGCCTTTACGCCGGGAAACGACTTTTCGATATTTTCCATGCGTAAAAGAACGGGAGTTGCCGCTTTTTCGCGGATTTCTTCCCGGGAAATCTCTTGATTGTTCATTTCTTATCCCCCGTCTGTTACGTGATTTTATATCGAGGGGACGGTATCCCGTCCCCTGCGATCTCTTGTTTGTTTATTCGCCGGTATAGGTTGCGTACGGAATGTTCACTCTCCATGTACCGACCGTATTTGCCGCATCCACGCCGTCAAAAACATTTTTGCCGTTCAGGTAGTTCTGAACCACCGTGGTGATGGTAGAAGCCATACCGTCCGCATCCTGTTTGATGCTTCCGGTCATTGTTCCTTCTTTGATTGCCGCCTGTGCCGAAGCAGTGGCATCCACGCCGAAGATCGGAATGGTTTTTCCGCTTCCGTTGTTATAGCCGGCTGCCTGCCGTGCGGAAATTGCGCCGAGTGCCATACCATCGTTGTTAGCAATGACCAGTTCCACCATATTGTTGTTGCTTTCGCTGTATTTCGCCAAAATCGTGGACATATATTCCATTGCCGCTGCCGAGGACCATGCACCGTTCTGATCGACCAGATATTTCTTCGTGTTGGAAGAGTCATAGAACTCCAGCGCCGGTTTTCCTGCCGCTGTCAGAATCTTGTCCGCATCCTCCACGCCGTACTGAGTACGGGCAATGGCTTCCATGTTGCCTTCCTGACCTTTGAACATTACATAGCTGATTTTTCCGTCTCCGTTGAGATCCAGCTGTGCAAAGTGTTCCAGCAGATAATTGCCGATCATTTCGCCCTGCATATGTCCCGCCATCTCGTAATCGGTACCGATGAACACACTCTTGTCATAAGAAGAGACGACCGACTCTGCTACCGAGCGATTGAAGAAAATCACCGGAATGTTCTTCGCTTTTGCCATGTCGAGGATCGTTTTCGCCGCGTCGTCGGAACCGGTATCCACCACGTTGACGATCAGTGCTTTGGAGCCTTTGGCAATTGCCGTTGTGACCTGTTCGGTCTGTGTGGTCTGGTTGCCGTTCGCATCATAGTTCTGATACTTGATTCCCGCTTCCGTCAGCAGCTTGTCCATCGAGCTGCGAACGCTGGAAATATAAGTATCACTGTATGTGTAATAGAACACCGACACTTCACCGTCGGACGATTGGGAAGTGTCGCCGCAAGCAGCCAACCCCACAACCAGCATCAATGCCAGAACCAGTGCCGTCAATTTTTTCATTTTGTTTACCTCCTTTATTACGACTTCTCTTGTCGTTGATTTTATTATATCGGTTTCGTGCGAAAATGGAAATGCGTTTTTTTATTGAAAATGTATAAAAAATTATGTTCCCAAAAATGAAAACTGTAAAAATTACAAACTCATCCATTCGTTCTGTAAAAAAACTCCGTGCGGCAGTACCAGACTGCCGCACGGAGTTTTTTTA
>DLVP01000226.1:0-349 GCA_003445125.1 Oscillospiraceae bacterium
TCTCCGGAAGCAAGGCGCGCTTTGAGCTTGCCGGTCATGTCGCGCAGTTCTTCGTCGGAAAAGGCGGCGTAGGTCGGCTCCAGCGAGAGCACCTTCTGCACCTGCGGATCTATGCGCTTCAGTTCACGGGCGCTGTACGTCCCGAAAAGCGAAGAAAAAATACTCATAGTCAATCTCCTTTGCGATATACATATTCTTATTGTACCTCTGTTAAGGCTCTTTGTCAAATAAAAATCTGTGAATTTTTCCGAAAAGCGGGCATACCTTATACAAAGGACATGAAAACGGCGGTGGAAAAAAATGAGGATTATTACTACATGGACTTTCGGACGCGAAAGGGGCAGCAAAC
>DLVP01000226.1:373-2030 GCA_003445125.1 Oscillospiraceae bacterium
CGGGCGCCCTGGCGGCAGTCGGCGTGCTTTTGGCGGCGTGGCAGGTACTGCCGGACGATTTTCTGACGCGGCTCTCCACGGTGTCGTCGGTGCTGGCGGTGCCGGAGGGGGCGGTTCAGGCGTGGCACGCGTGGGGCGAACCCGCAAAGACAGCCTCGGAAGCCTCCGAAACGCCGCAGGAAAACCCGTCGGATGCTTCCGCACCGCAGACAGAGACGTCAAAACTTCCGGCAGAAAGCCAGGAAACGACGCAGTCGCACCCTCAGACCGAACCGCCGTCGATGCAGGTGGAGGAAAAGAACCGCGGGACGGTAATTGAGGAGCAGTTTTCTTCGACACTGAAGAAAAACTGCGTGGTTTACGGACTGGGTTCGATCCGCAACGACACCAAGAAAACCGAAGAAACGGTGGCAAAGCTCCTGCAGAAAAAGTGGGGGCAGACATTGGTTGACGACGAAAAAACCGTGCAGGTGCTGATCATGCACACGCACACGACCGAGAGCTACGAGCCATATGAACGGTCATATTACGACGTCACCTATGCCGCCCGCACCACCGACGAGAATTACAATATGGTCGCCGTCGGCAATCGGATTGCCGAACAGCTGACCGCGGCGGGGATCGGCGTGGTTCACGACACCACGGTGCACGACTATCCGTCATACAGTGGTTCTTACGACCGCAGTGCCGTAACGGTGAAGAATTGGCTGGAAAAATATCCGACCATCACCGTCGTGCTGGACATCCATCGCGACGCCATCGAACGGAAAGTCTCGGGAAAAACGGTGCGCGTCAAGCCCGTGACGGAGATTGCGGGAAAGAAGGCGGCACAGCTGATGATTATCGCCGGATGCGACGACGGCACAATGAATATGCCGCATTGGGAAGAAAATCTTCGTTTCGGCGCGGCACTGCAAAACCAGCTGGAGACGGACTGGCCCACGCTGACACGCCCACTGATGTTCTGTTACCGCAAATACAATCAGGATCTGACGACGGGCTCTCTGCTGATCGAGGTAGGCGGGCACGCCAATACGCTGGACGAAGCGCTTTATACGGGCGAGCTGATCGGGAAAAGCCTGTCCACGCTTTTGAAAAGCTACATAAAAAAGTGAAATTGCGGGCAGAATGAGCAGAGAGGTGTTGAAAATGAAAAAGAACTTTTTCTGCTCGATGTGTATCGGTGCGGTGCTGACCACGGGGCTTGTCCTGATGCCGCTTGTCGAGTACAATTCTTCCCGTTATATCGGCAGGGACACGGGATATATGGTCAATTTCAGCCTGGACGAAAAAACCGTGGACGCGGAGTTTTTCGGCAAAGAAGTGCAGGCGGATACCGCGCAAGCGGAGGCGTTTGTCCGAAAACTTTCCCCGCTCGTTTCGTTTGTTCCCACGCCGTGGCGTGCGGCGGCAGCGGCTTTGTACGAAGGAATCCGTTATATTGAAGACGGGCGGTGAACCCGCCCGTCTTCTCGGACATCTCCCCGTTCGCCTTCGGCTGTTCGCGGGAGAAAACTCCACCGTCGGCGGGAAGATGGGGTTTGGTACATTCTATGCGCCGAAAACAATCGGGTGCGGGCGCGAAGCGGGAGCTTCGCGCCCGATTTTTGAAAATGAAAGGGAAAACTTGCAGAATCGGGAAAAATGTGGTAAAATA
>DLVP01000226.1:2136-5752 GCA_003445125.1 Oscillospiraceae bacterium
CGGGAAGCGGCACAGCGGTACTGGTGCAATCCTTCCAGCCTGTATAAACCCGGATTGGAAGTACAGCTGCAGTGCGACGCGGCAAGAAAAACCGTGGCGCAGGCGCTGGGCGCACAGGAGAAAAACATTTTTTTCACTTCCGGCGGTACGGAAGCCAATAACTTGGCGATCCATTCGGCATTGACGACGGGACGCCGCCGCGGAGCGCACGTGGTTTCCTCGGCGTATGAACACGCGAGCATTCACGAAAAGCTCAGAAGCCTCCCGGATGCCGAGGTGACGTTTGTGCCTGCGGAAAAGGAAACGGGAGAGGTCGATCCGAAGAAAATTGCCGCTGCCGTGCGAAAGGACACCGTGCTGGTCACGGTGATGATGAGCAATAACGAGGTCGGCGGAATCAATAACATCGCCGAAATCGTCCGCCTTGTGAAAGAAAAGAACCCGCAGACGCTGGTTCACTGCGACTGCGTGGCAGCGTTCGGAAAACTGCCGATTTCGGCAAAAAAACTCGGCGTGGATACGCTGACCGTCAGCGCGCATAAAATTCACGGGCTGAAGGGCACAGGAGCGCTGTATGTGCGGGACAAACTGCATACCGTGGGGCTTCTGGTCGGCGGAGAGCAGGAGCGGGAGCTGCGTCCCGGGACGGAGAATGTGCCGGGAATTCTGGCAATGGCGGCGGCGGTGAAGGAAACGGTGTTCCGCCAGAAGGAAAACGCCGCGTATGTGCGCACACTGAAAGAACATCTGCTCGAACGCGTGAATGCGTCGGAATTTGTGACGGTCAATTGCCACAATGATTTTCCCTATGTGGTCAGCTTGTATGTGAAGGGACTGCGTTCGGAAATTCTGCTGCATTTTCTGGAAAGCAAGGATATTTACGTTTCCAGCGGATCGGCGTGTTCCAAGGGCGCAAAAACGCACGTACTCGCGTCGATGGGCTTTGATCCGCAGGTGCAGGACAGCACCGTGCGCGTCAGCTTTTGCGAGAAAAATACTTTGGAGGAAGTCGATCGCCTGATCGATGAGATAGAAAATGCCGAGCGCACACTGTGTACCGGCAGATAACGGAGAAAACGATGAAAGAGATTATTTTGATCAAAGACGGCGAAATTGCGCTGAAGGGACTTAACCGCGCACTGTTTGAGGATCGCCTTATCAAAAACCTTCGCAACCGCATCGGCGATTTGGGAAAATTTCGCATTCTCAAGGCGCAGTCCACCGTGGCAATTCTGCCGCAGGACGAGGTGGATTTCGACGAGGTGAGCGAGCGGGTTTCCCGCGTGTTCGGCATCTCGCGGTACAGCCGCGCGCTGCTGACGGAAAAGCATTTCGACCGGATTGCCGAAGCCGCCCCCGACTATCTGCGCGAGACGCTCACGAAAGCAAAAACCTTTAAAGTGACGGCAAAGCGTTCGGACAAAACCTTCCCGATGCAGTCGCCGCAGATCTGCGCCGCATTGGGGGAAGTTCTGCTGGAAGCGTTTCCGCACCTGCGCGTGGATGTCAACGATCCCGAGGTGACGGTGCAGCTGGAAATCCGCGACTACGGCGCGTGCCTGCACGCGGGACAACTGGTCGGCGCGGGCGGAATGCCCGTCGGCACGAGCGGGAAAGCGTCGCTGCTGCTGTCGGGAGGAATTGACAGCCCGGGGGCGGGATACATGATGGCAAAACGCGGAATGCAGCTGGATGCCGTGCATTTTGAAAGCCCTCCGTACACGGGCGAGCGCGCCAAACAAAAGGTGATGGAGCTGGCAAGAATTCTCGGACGCTACGCGGGAGACATCGATCTGCACGTCGTGCCGTTCACACATACGCAGGAGGAAATCAAAAACCGCTGTCCGGAGGAATTGTTCACCATTATCATGCGCCGCTTTATGATGCGCGTGGCACAGAAATTGGCGCAGAAAAACGAAAGCGACGCGCTGATCACGGGAGAAAGCCTGGCGCAGGTTGCCAGCCAGACCGTCAAAGCCATCGCCTGCACCGAGGCAGTATGTGAGATGCCGGTGTTCCGTCCGCTGATCGGTATGGACAAGAGCGAGATCATCGCTGTTTCCGAGAAAATCGGTACATTTGAAACGTCGATTTTGCCGTATGAGGATTGCTGTACGGTGTTCACGCCGAAGCATCCGCGCACAAAGCCCCAGCTTTTCGCGGTGGAGAATGCGGAGCGGGCGCTGGATATCGACGCATTGGTGGAAGAAGCCGTTTCGGGAACGCAGACCGAACGGATGCGCCCCGAATTTTAAGGTGACGGTATGAACGAAGCAGAACGTCTGGTCAGCCTGCTGACCGAAAGAAAAATGACCGTGGCGGCAGCGGAGTCCTGCACGGGCGGGCTGGTTGCGGCGGCGATCACTTCCGTGCCGGGAGCTTCGGCGGTGCTTGCGTTTTCCGCCGTCACGTATGCCGATACCGCGAAGATCGGAATCGGCGTGCAGAAGGAGACGATTGCCCGTTATGGGGCAGTCAGCGAACAAACGGCAAAAGAAATGGCAGAATCGATCCGCAGGGTTGCCCGCGCGGATCTTGGTCTGAGCGTGACCGGGGTGGCGGGACCGTCACCGAGTGAGGGGAAACCGGTCGGATTGGTGTATTTGGGGATCAGCTTCGGGGAAAAGACAGAAGAAAAGAAACTGATGCTCGGCACGAGAACGCGGGAGGAAATACGGCAAACCGCGGTGCAGGAGCTTCTGAGCGCGGCGGCGGATGCCGTCGCGCGGGAAGGAGTACGGCATGAAGGCGAAAAAAGCATTTCCGATTAAAGCGGCGGTCACGGTCGCTGTGCTGCTCATATTGGCAGTGGGCGGCGGTTGGTGTCTGAAAACCTTTGCCGGCGCACAGGATGTGTATGCGGGACTGTATACCGTCTATTGCGAAGGGGTGCAGACGGAGGAAAAGTCCGTGGCACGGTTTGACGATCCGACCTCCGATTTTCCGTCCGATTTTCTGGAACGTTTCCGCAAACTGTACGAAACGAATCCCGCGGTGGTCGGCTGGCTGGACGTGGAAAACACAGGCGTGCATTTCCCGGTGGTGCAGGACGAAAAAAAGGACTGGACCGCGCTGGATTTCACGGGCAAGGACAGCGGACAGGGTACGCCGTACCTGGATCCCGCCTCGGTGCTGGAGAGCGTGGAGGAAAGCACCAATAAGATTCTGTATCTGGACGGCGACCGTGACGGCCGCTGGATTTCGGAATTTAAGAAATATCTGGATGTCGGCTATTACCGCGCGCATCCCACCATTTCCTTTGCAACGGTGGAACGCCCCGGCACCTGGAAGGTGATTTCCGCGTATGTCACCGATTCCAAGGATTTTGATTGCCGACAGTACCACCTGTTTCTCGATCGGGAGGAACTGGAGGAATACATAGATCAGGTACGCCGCCGTTCGGCGTTTGACACATCCGTCAATGTCGCGGAGGGCGACGAGCTGCTCACCGTGACCGCACCGACCGACGATTTTGAAGGCGCGCGGCTGGTCGTCACGGCGCGGCTGGTGCGCAACGAAACCGAAGAAATCAATGAACATCTGACCGCTACGGTCAACCGCTATCCCTTGCAGGCGGACGCGTGGTACGCGCTGTACGGCGGGGAAAAGCCGCGGG
>DLVP01000226.1:5776-17244 GCA_003445125.1 Oscillospiraceae bacterium
TGCTGTCCGCCGCCCAGGTGATGATCGAACGGTCCTCTTCCGGCGGATCGGATGATTCGTTCATGGACGACCCGCAGCCGATTCCGTGGGAGGACACCTCCTCACAAGTGACGTCAAGCGAAGAACCTTCTTCGTCGGAGAAATCCTCGCAGGAGCCGTCGTCCGAGGAAACCTCGTCGCAGACGACCTCCTCCAAAGAGACTTCTTCGGCAACCTCCTCCAAAGAAACCTCGTCGAAGGAAACCTCCTCGGCGGTGACATCCTCTAAGGAGACCTCTTCCAAGGAGACGTCCTCCAAGGAAACTTCTTCTAAAGAAACCTCCTCCAAGGAGACTTCGTCGAAACCGACGCCTTCGCAGGAGCCTTCCTCCGAAGAACCGTCCTCCGAAGAGCCTTCGCGCGAGCCGTCCTCTGAATCCGAATCCTCCGAGGACACTTCTTCCGAAGATACCTCCTCCGAGGAAAAACCGCCGAAACCGAGCCTCGGCGACGAGGAGCTGACGGTGTACGCCGACGGCTGGCGCGTGACGGATACGGCATATAACATCGTGTGCCAGATCGTGGCAAACGAAATGAACGACAGCTGCCCCGACGAAGCCATCAAGGCGCAGGCTGTGGCGGCGCATACGTTTGTGGTTTATCACAACAGCATCAACTGGATTCCGTCGGTTGGATTCCGCACGCCGAGTCAACGAATCAAGAATCTCGTGGCGGAGGTCATCGACGAACTGGTGTATTATAACGACAAGCCCATCTACGCCGCCTATTTCTCCATTTCGGCGGGAAGAACGAATACCGCGTCCGAAATATGGGGAGGCAGGGACTATCCGTATATTCAGTCGGTGGAAAGCGAGTATGACTATCTGGTGCGCAACTATGAAGTCTCCAAACGCTTCTCGCGGCTGTATGTGCTGGACACCATCCGCGATCGGCTGAATATTACGCTGGAAGCGGGCGATGAGGATTGGTGGTTTAGGGCAGATACGCTGACGGGTGCGGGCTATGTGTCGGTGATGAATGTCGGCGGACAGACGACCTATACCAATGACGCAGGCTCGACCGCGAAAATCACGGGAACGCTGATGCGCAGCATTTTCGGCTTGCGCTCCACGCATTTCTCGGTGGAATACGATGCGGAAAGCGAAGAATTTGTGTTCACCGCGCAGGGCTACGGTCACGGCGTCGGTATGAGTCAGCACGGAGCGATTCAGTACGCCAACCGTGAGGGCTGGGATTATAAACAGATTCTGAAGCATTATTATACGGATGTGGATGTGTACTGATTCGCAAAAAGAGGGAAGTAACCATGGAAAAACGAGTGAGACAGGGCGTTCTCCCTGTCATTACGGCATTGATTTGGGGCGTCGCGTTTGTGTTCCAGAAACAGGGCGCGGCGCACCTCGGAAATTTCACCTTCAATGCCGCCCGCTTTTTTCTGGGATTTCTGGTGCTGTGCGTGTTTCTGGCACTGCGCCGCCTGATCGGAAAAAAGAATGCGGAAAAACGAAAAAGTAACCCGAAAAAAGTTTGGATCGGCGGCTTCTGCTGCGGCGCGGCACTGTTTGCGGCGTCGGCATTGCAGCAGCTCGGCATTGCCGATACCGACGCGGGCAAAACTGCGTTCATCACGGCGCTGTACATTGTGCTGGTGCCGCTGTTCGGACTGTTTTTCGGCAAAAAAGTGACCGCTACGGTCTGGATCAGCGTGGCGGTGGCAGTGGCGGGAATGTATTTTTTGTGTGTGCACGGTGGATTTTCCGTCCGAAAAAGCGACCTGATTCTGCTCTTGTGCGCGGTGATGTATGCCGTGCAGATTCTGGCGATCGACCATTTCGTGCAGGATGTGGACGGCGTGTCAATGTCCTGTGTGCAGATGCTGACGGCGTGCGTCCTGTCGCTGATCGGGGCGGTGCTGACCGAAACCGTCACCTGGCAGGCGCTGCTTGACTGTGCCGTGCCGATTCTGTATGTCGGCATTATGTCCAGCGGCGTGGCGTATACTTTGCAGGTGCTGGCACAGATCGGAACCAATCCGACCGTGGTGTCGCTGCTGCTTAGTATGGAATCGGTGTTCGGTGCACTGGCGGGCGCGATGATTTCGGGAGAGCGGATGCTCCCCACGGAAATTGTCGGCTGTGTGCTGATGTTTGCGGCAGTGCTGCTGGCGCAGATTCCCGTGAAAAAGAAAAAATAAAACAGCGGGCGGCGAAAAAAATTTTTCGCCGCCCGCTGCTGACTGTTTCAGACGAAATTCACGTTTGCAACCTGCGGGACGGAAGATCGGCAGAAAGCCGCTGTTTTGCTTATTCGTGGATTTTTTGAATTCGGTTTTTGTATCAAACTTCCCGTGATGACCTCTCTAATGCCACGAGGAGGTCATTTTCCGAGAAACAGCGAAAAATTCCCGCTTTTGAGACGCTTTGCCAGTTCTTCACTGCTCGTGACCCTTTCGGGAAACACGACACCGAACGCCCGATCGAAAGAACAGGTGTGCAGGTCGCTTCCCGCCGTACACACTTTGCCCGGCGCGGACAGCAATTTTACAGCGCGTTCGTTTTCTTCGGGAGAATTGCCCATATTATACCCCTCAAATCCGTCCGCCAAGGTCATGTCGGGCATTTCGTCGGGATCGGTGATGTACGGTCGTACACGAAACGGGTGCGCAAAGCCGAGATACCCGCCGACCGCGTGAATCTCCCGCGCCCACACGGAAAGCTCGGCATCGCGCAGAAAGGGACGTTCGGTCAGAAACGACGGCTCAAAGCCGTAGGCAAGAAATTCCTTTCCCTTGCCGTAGCCCTGCTCTATGCCGAACAACAGATCAAAATCCAGTGTTTTCGCAAATTCTTTGCCGCGGGTGTAGGCGAGGCTGTACGCTTCGATCAGCGCTTCCCACGGGAGGGCGCGATCGACGGCGATGTGCCGCCGAGAAAGTGATTGGTGACGGCGGCTCCCGCAAAACCGAGCCGATGATAGCTCAGAATCATGTCTTCAATGCTGCTCTGCCCGCATCTGCTTCCTTCGCGGGAGTGCATATGCAGTTCGTAGCGAAACATAAAAATCTCCTTTCGGGGACAAAACGGCGGCGGTCATGTATATGACCGCCGCCGTCGGTTATTCTTCGTTTTCGGCGGTTTCTTCTTTGGGCTGTACGGTGGCAATGACGGTGGTAATTCGTTTGTCCTCCACCAGTGCCACGTGAAAATTCACATTTTCATAAGGTACATCCAGCTGTTCGCCGTCTTCGGGAATCCGCCCGATCAGATGAATGAGAAAACCGCTGAGGGTGTCGTAGTCTACGTCCTCGTCAATGTCGATGTCAAGCAGCCGCTTCACTTCGTCGAGCGGCACCGAGCCGTCGAAACGGTAGCTGTTGTCCGAAACCTTGGCGATGTCCTCCTGCTCGTTGTCGTATTCGTCCTGAATGTTGCCGACAATGGATTCCACCACGTCCTCCATGGTGACAATGCCGGAGGTGCCGCCGTATTCGTCGATGACCACCGCCATCTGCGTCTTTTCATCCTTGAATTTCTTGAACAGATCGCGGCAGTGCATGGATTCGGGAATGTACAGCGGGGTGCGCATCAGCTTCTGCGCGGAAAATTCGGCTTCGGTGTTGTCGTGGATACAGCCGAGCAAATCCTTGACGTAGAGAATACCGATGATGTGGTCGATGTCCTCACGGTAGACAGGCAGACGGGAATAGCCGGTTTCCATGGCGGTGTTGATGACCTGCCGGAAGGAAGCCTCCTCGATGTCCACGCCCACAATGTCTTTGCGGTGGGTCATGACCAGATCCACAGATTTGTCGTCAAACTCAAAAATATTGTTGATCATTTCCTTCTGCGTGTCCTCAATCACGCCTTCGTCCACCATCAGACGGATTTCTTTTTCGGTGGCGTTGGCTTCCGAGGGAATCAAGGAAAGACCGCCCGCGCGGGTGAGCGCACCGGCAATGGAATCAAAGAACGCCGTGATCGGCGTGAACAGTGCCGTGATCACTTTGAAGAAGGAAAGCCCGCCGCCGACGAAGGATTCGGGGTTTTTCTGTCCGAGAAGGACGGAAAACGGGCGAACCAGCAGCAGCTCCACCGCCAACAGAAGAAGGAAGACGGCAAGAAGCGTGAGAAATTTTGCTGCAAATTCGTCGGTGATCACCGAATGCCATAAAGGATACAGACGGCTCGCGGTGAAAACCGTCAGCAAAACGGCAAAAAAAGCGTCGAAAATGCCGGAAACGGTTTTTGCACGGAAAGAGGATTTTTCGGATGTCTGGCTGATTTTCCTCAGCTGTTTTGCTTTTTTCTCGTCCACATCCGCAATCTCGTCGATTTTTGCCTCGTCAAGCCGCGGGAACGCGAGGGAAAAAGCCTTGAAAACAGCGGAAAAAACCGCCGCCGCCACCAGAAAAACGACCTGCCATATACTGTCCGGGTCCATGAAAGTTCAACCTCCAGAAAATAATATTGTTCCTTAAAGTATATCACACTTTCTTTCGTTTGTCAAATTATGAAAATCACTTGATTTTATGGGCGGTTGGGGGTAAAATAGGAGCGAGGTGTTTCTATGAAGCTTTTTGAAAAAAAAGATCCGACAGCCCGCGTGGGTTTGCTTGACGAAATCCGCGGGGTTTTGATTTTGTTGGTCGTGCTGTATCATGCGGTCATGCTCTTTTATCAGGCATCGCCGTTTCCCGTGCTGGTTCCCGCGTGGCTTGAAAGTTCATGGTTACAGGCACTGGTGTATGCGGGCGCGGGAATGTTCGTGCTGATTTCCGGTGCGTGCTGTCACTTTTCGCGCAATAACTTTCGCCGCGGCATGATTCTGTTTCTGATTGCATGCTTGATCACGGGCGTGACGGTGGTGTTCCATAACGGCGATTTCCAGGTGCTGTGGGGGATTCTGCACCTGCTCGGTTTTTCCATGATTCTGTATGATTTTTTGAGCCGCCCGCTCTCAAAATGCAAGGCGGTGTGGGCGGTGCCGGTGCTGTGTGTGCTGTTTGTACTGACGTTCCGTTTGCAGGATGGGGCGCTCGGAATCCCGTATCTGTGGGAATTTTCGCTTCCCGTGAATCATGTGCAGTGGCTGTTTCCCCTCGGGCTGACCTATCCGGGGTTCTTTTCCGCGGATTATTATCCGCTGATGCCGTGGATGTTTCTGTTTCTGATCGGCACGTTCTGGGGACGGCATCTGGAGGAAAGACGCGCGCCGCAGTGGGTGTATGATACGCATTGCAGGCCGCTCGCGGCGGTCGGACGGGTGACGCTGTGGATTTATCTGATTCACATTCCGCTTCTGTACGGCATTTATTATCTGATAGCACTTTGCATGGGGTTGGTTTGATGGATCGACAGACGGAAATTGAACGCAGTATCATCAAAAAATACAAAAAAACGATCTGGAACCGATTTATTTCGGCAATCAACGAATATGCGCTGATTCAGCCGGGCGACCGCGTGGCGGTGTGCATTTCGGGCGGAAAAGATTCGATGCTGCTGGCAAAATGTATGCAGCATTTGCAGAAATACAGCGATTTTCCGTTTGAAACGGAATATCTGGTCATGGACCCGGGCTATCATCCGCAAAACCGTCAAAAAATTCTGGACAATGCCGAGGTGATGGGACTGCCGATTCATGTGTATGACAGCGATATTTTCGAGTTTGTCTCCACACAGGACGATTCTCCCTGCTACCTTTGCGCGCGGATGCGCCGCGGGCATCTGTACGAGTATGCCAAGAGTCTGAACTGCAATAAAATCGCGCTGGGGCATCATTTCGACGACGTGATCGAAACGGTGCTGATGAGCATGATTTACGGAGCGGAGATCAAAACCATGATGCCGAAGCTCAAAAGTACGGGGCATCCCGGCATGGAGCTGATCCGTCCGCTGTACATGGTACGGGAGCGGGATGTCATCGCGTGGGCGCGCTATAACGAACTGGAATTTATCCGCTGTGCCTGCCGCTTCACGGAGCAAACCGACGCCGAGGAACATGAAAACCGCTCCAAACGGAAAATGATGAAAAAGCTGATTGCCGAGCTGGAGGCGGACAACCGCTATACCGCCATGAACATTTTTCAGAGTATTCATAACGTCAATCTTTCCAATGTCATCGGGTATCGGGAAGAAGACGGCGGCGAGTGGCACAGCTTTTTGGAAAGGTACGATTCTCATGGGACAGTTTGAAAGAACGGCGCTGCTGATCGGCGACGAAGGGATTGCCGCCCTGCGGAAAAAAGCAGTGGCGGTGTTCGGCGTTGGCGGCGTAGGGTCGTTTGCGGTGGAGGCGCTGGCGCGGGCGGGCGTCGGGAAAATTGCGCTGTTCGATCACGACGCCGTGGCGGAAAGCAACCTCAATCGCCAGCTGATTGCGCTGCACAGCACGATCGGACAGCCGAAGGTCGAGGTCGCGGCGTGGCGGATTCACGATATCTGCCCGCAAACCGAGGTACTGACATTTCCGGTGTTCTATACGGCGGAAAACGCCGATGAATTTGATCTTTCGGCGTATGATTATGTGATCGATGCGATCGATACCGTGACCTCCAAGCTGCTTCTGATTGAACGGTGCAAGGCAAGTAACGTGCCGATTCTCAGCAGTATGGGTACGGGAAACCATGCGGACGCGTCGCATTTTGCCATTGCCGATATTTCCAAAACGTCCGTCTGTCCGCTGGCGCGGGTGATGCGGACGGAACTCAAAAAACGGGGAATCCGAAAGGTGAAGGTGCTGTTTTCGGACGAACCGCCGCTCAAACCGCGGGTGACCGATCCCGAAAAACGCAAGCAGACGCCCGGCAGTCTGCCGTATGTGCCGTCGGTGGCGGGACTGCTGATTGCGGGCGAGGTCGTCCGTGATCTTCTGAAAGGGGAAAACTCATGACGCGTTCGGAAAAAATCGGTCGTCTGACGGTGATTCTGACGGCGGTGCTGTGGGCGGCAAATGCCGCGGCGGCGTGGCTGATGTGGTTTTATAAAGGCGTGCGGGAATACCTGTACGTTCGACAAAACGGATAGGAGAAAATTATGAAAATTATTGTCGTCGGTTGCGGAAAAATCGGAACGACCATCATCGAAAGCCTCGTCAATGAGGGACACGACGTGGTTGCGGTGGATGACAGCTCCGAAGCCATTGCGGAGATCACCAACGTCTATGACGCCATGTGCGTCTGCGGCAGCGGTACGGACTGCGATACGCTGTCCGAAGCGGGCGTGGCGCAGACGGAACTGTTTGTGGCGGTCACAGGCTCGGACGAACTGAATATGCTCAGCTGTTTCATCGCCAAACGCATGGGGGCGCGGCATACGCTGGCGCGCATCCGAAATCCCGAATACAATGACCGAAGCCTCGGATTTTTGCGCCAGCAGCTGGATTTGTCGTCGTCGATCAATCCCGATCTCGCGGCGGCGCACGAACTGTTCAATATCCTGAAACTGCCCAGCGCGGTGAATATCCAGACGTTTTCCCGCCGCAATTTTGAAATGGTGGAACTTCGCCTGAAGCCGGATTCCCCGCTTGACGGCGTGGCATTGTACGAATTGCGCAAAAAATACCAGGCCAATTTCCTCGTCTGCGTGGTGCAGCGCGGGGAAGAGGTGTACATCCCGGACGGAAGCTTTGTGCTGAAAAGCGGGGACAGAATCGGTCTGACGGCGGCACCGAACGAGATTCAAAAGCTGCTGAAGATGATGGGAATCCTGAGAAAGCAGGCGCGCAGCGTAATGATTCTCGGCGCGAGCCGCACGGCGCATTACCTGACCAAAATGCTTCTTGCCAGCGGCAATACCGTCAAGGTCATCGAGCGGGATCCCCGCCGTGCGCAGGAGTTTGCCGATACATTCCCCGAAGCGGTGACGATCGTGGGCGACGGCGCTCAGCAGGAACTGCTATTGGAGGAAGGCATCGGGGAAATGGACGCATTTGTGGCGCTGACGGGCATGGACGAGGAAAATATTCTGATTTCGTTTTTCGCTTCCTCGCAGAATGTCCCGAAGGTCATCTCCAAGGTCAACCGCAACGAATTGGCTTCCATGGCGGAAAAGCTGGGATTGGAGTGCATCATCTCTCCGAAGCGAAGCGTGTCGGATATTCTGGTGCAGTATGCCCGCGCGCTGGAAAATTCGCTGGGGAGCAACGTGGAAACGCTGTATAAGCTGATGGACGGTAAGGCGGAGGCGCTGGAATTCAATGTTGGTGCGGACTTCAAATTCGCAGGCGTGCCGCTCAAGGAACTGACACGAAAAAAAGATATTCTGATCGCGGGCATCATCCGCGGGCGCAAGACGATCATTCCCTCCGGCGACGACTGCATGGCGGCGGGGGACAAGGTGATCGTGCTGGCGGCGGGACAGCAGCTCAACGATCTTTCGGATATCATACGGTGAGGATAGGACATGAATCGAAAAGCAGTGTTTCGTATGCTCGGCAGGCTGGCGCAGACAGAGGGTCTGCTGCTGTTGCTGCCTGCCTTGGTGGGATTTTTGTACAGAGAATCCTGCGCGTGGTGGTTTTTGGCGGTGGCGGCGGGGACGTTTCTGCTCGGCACGGCGGCGGTGCGACTCCTGAAAACCGCCAGCCATGTGATTTACGCCAAGGAAGGCTTTGCCATTGTGGGGCTTGCGTGGATTTTCACGTCGCTGATCGGCGCGCTTCCGGCGTTTTTGAGCGGGGATATTCCCGATTATATCGACGCGTTTTTTGAAACCGTCAGCGGCTTTACCACGACCGGTGCATCCATTCTCCGTGATGTGGAATCTCTCAGCCACGGGGTGCAGTTCTGGCGGTGCTTCACGCACTGGATCGGCGGTATGGGAATTCTGGTGTTCGTGGTCGCGCTGATGCCCAATGTTTCCGCGCGCTCCATTCATATTCTGCGCGCCGAAAGACCCGGACCGACCATGGGAAAACTGGTGCCGCGGCTGAAGGATACGGCAAAAATTCTGTATCTGATCTATGTGGCGATGACCGCGATCGAGGTGATTTTGCTTTTGTGCGGCAAAATGCCGCTGTTTGACAGCCTGGTGCACGCGTTCGGCACGGCGGGTACCGGCGGATTTGCCATCAAAGCAAACGGACTTGCGGGGTACAGCCCGTATCTGCAATGGGTAATCGCGGTGTTCATGATGCTGTTCGGCATCAACTTCAACCTGTACTACCTTCTGCTCATCCGCCGCGCAAAATCGGCGCTGCGCAGCGAGGAGCTGTGGACTTATCTGGGCGTGATTCTCGTCGCCACCTGTGCGATTTTTGCCAATATCCGCCCGCTGTACGCGAATGCGTCCGACGCGGTGCGCGACGCGTTTTTCCAGGTGTCCTCCGTCACCACAACCACCGGTTTTTCCACGGCGGATTTCAACCTCTGGCCGCAGTTCTCCCGGGCGGTGATTTTTGCGCTGCTGTTTCTCGGCGGCTGTGCGGGATCGACGGCAGGCGGTCTGAAGGTGTCCCGCGCGGTGATTCTGCTTAAACAGATCCGTCGGGAGCTGAAACACCTGCTGCACCCGCGTTCGGTCAGTGCCGTACGGTTTGAAGGAAAGGCATTGGAAAAAGAAACCCTGCACGGGGTGACGACCTATTTTGCCGCTTATATGTTCAGCATTCTGGCGGTGTTTCTGATTCTGAGCTTTGAGCCGTTTGAACTGGAAACCAACCTGACCGCCGCCATTTCCTGCTTCAACAATGTCGGACCGGGACTTGGCGCGGTCGGACCGATGGGCAGTTATGCCGATTATTCCGGCTTTGCCAAGCTGGTGCTTTCGTTTGCAATGCTGCTGGGAAGATTGGAAATTTTCCCGCTGCTTCTTGCCTGCGCCCCCAGCACCTGGACGAAAAAATAAACAAAAACCGCAGGCGCCCGATCAAAAAATCGGGCGCCTGCGGCGTTATATTTCAGATCAAATCAACGACTGCAGTCGTTATCGTCATCACGGCTCGTGATGAGAAAATGTTCAAATCGGCGGCATCAGACAGATGCTTTGTTCAGCCGGCAAGCAAGGCTTGACTTCTTTCTGGATGCACAGTTTTTGGAAAGGATTCCCTTCGCGGCAGCCTTGTCCACGGTCTTCACAGCCAGCTTGACAACCTCAGCCTTGTCCGCGGAATTGGCTTCCAGAGCGGCGTCCGCCTTTTTCAGAACGGTCTTCAGGTTGGATTTGACAGCTTTGTTGTGCTCCGCTTTCGTAGCGTTCACAAGAACTCTCTTCTTCGCTGATTTAATATTCGGCACAGTCACACACCTCCTCGCGGTAAGGTACACCTGCGGCACAAAGGTCACAGTACAAGATATGATACCATTATTTTTCAAAAAAATCAAGTACTTTTCCGCACTTTTTTAAATGGATTGTAAAATCAGGAAAACTGTGGTATACTGTACACAGGTTTTGACAGAAAGGCGGTAAATTTTATGAACAGAGGCGGAAAATGGCTTCTCGGTTTGTTTGTGATTCTTCTCGGCGTCGGCGTGGTGGTGTCGTCCGTCGGCAATATTCCCGTGTTTTTCCCCGGTTGGTGGACCTTGTTTCTGATTGTTCCGGCGGTGGCGGGAATGATCAACGACCGCCGCATTTCCTATTGGAACGGCGGACTTTTCCTGGCAGGTGCGGTGCTTCTTCTGAGCAAATTGCAGGCAGCGTATCATTTTCTCGGTAATTTCAACCTTTGGACGGTGGTCTGGGGCTTGATTATCATTTATGTCGGCATCGGCGTGATGTTCGGGTTCGGCAATAAAACGAAAATCGTCGTGCGAAGCGAAGAAACGGACGACGGCGACACATTTGACTATGAAGTGACGTTCGGCGAAATGCGCCGCAAAAACACGTCGCGCAGCCTCAACGGCGGAGAGATCAAGGCGAGCTTCGGAAAATGCACGGTCGATCTGTCCGAGGCGGAGTGTACGCATCCGATCATCATCACCGTGGAAGCGAGCTTCGGCGAGGTGGACGTCATCGCACCGCGTCATAATCGCCTGTCGGTGAAACAGGAAACGGCGGCGGGTTCGGTCAACTGTACCGCTCCGCGCGAGCTGGATGTGTCGCTTGCCGAAGTGACGTTTGACTGCAAAGCGTCGTTCGGCGCGGTGAATATTCGCTGAAGGCGGTGAAGGCGTGGAGTTTCAGCATGTCAGTCCGAAAAGTCTCGTATGCTGGCGCGTGCGGCTGTATCTGATCGCGGCGGTCGTTGCCGTGGCGGTGTCGCTGTTTTTCACCCCGTTCACCGTGCTGTGGTACTGGATGACCGGCGTGTGGGTGGCGGCATTTTTGGGAATGTATTTTGTGTATTATCCGATCAAGTACCGCCGCCTGCAATTTCGCGTGCAAAACGGCGGGGTGCAGCTCGACGGCGGTGTGATTTACAAATACAACCAGTACATGAAAATAGAAAATATACAATATGTAAATTTTGTATGCACCCCTCTCCAACGGATTCTGAAGTTGAAAAGCGCCGCGATTATGGCGGCAGGCGGG
>DLVP01000226.1:17260-20386 GCA_003445125.1 Oscillospiraceae bacterium
CGCGGAGCAGGCACAGACGCTGATGCGGGCATTGCATGAGGGCGGCTATGAAGTATAAGAGAACCCATTGGATTTACATTTTTGAAAGCGTGTACCGCTTTATTCCCCTGCTGGTGCTGCCGCTTCTGCGCGGTTTTCTGGCGGCACTCAAGGGCAGCCTGTACGCATGGCTGAGCGGTACGTGGATCGACATTTGCGTGGTGCTGATGATGGTGGCGCTGGCGGTTTTGCGGTGGCACGAAACGGAGTATGCCTTTGACGGCGAGATTTTTCATCTGCGAGGCGGATTGCTGCGCTATCGGGACTGCAAAATTCCGATTTCCCGTTTGTGTACCGTTTCGGTGGAATCTCCGTGGTACTATCGGATATTCGGCGCCACAAAGCTGCGCATGGACACCCAGGCGGGCGGCAACCGCAGTGCCGATGTGGAGGTGACGCTGAAAACCGCCACGGCGCTGAATATTCTCGCGCTCGCGCGGCAAGAGGTGAATCATGGCGGAAAGAAGATTGAACGGCGGTACTCGCCGCGTCTTTTGTCCATTATGATTATTTCCGCGTTTTTGTCCAACTCGTTTGCGGGCATGGCGTTTGTCGCCACGTTCATTTCCCAGCTCGGTACATTGGCGGGGCGGGAACTGGAGGATCGCTTTGTCGGTACGTTCAATCGGATTGTCGAACTGCTTTCCTTCGGGATTCCTCCGGTAGCGGCGGCGATTGCCTATATCATTATCGGCGGCTGGCTAATCGGATTTCTCATGAACCTGCTGCGGCATCAGAATTTTGAGCTTTGCCGTGACCGCTCCACCCTGCTGATCCGCGGCGGACTGGTTACCCCGCGGGCGACGATGGTGCGCATTTCCCAGCTCAATTTTCTCAGTGTGCGGCAGGGGCTTTTCACCAAACTGATCGGCGTCTATACCGTGTTCGGGCATTGCGCGGGCATGGGGAAAAAGAAAGAGGATCTGACCGCACTTGCCCCGGCAAGCGGAAGGCGGGAGCTGGAGAAGAATTTCAGAATTCTGTTTGAGGAATTTCCCATCGCACCGCTCACGGTACGTCCGAATTGGCTGGCACTGATGCGGTTTCTGACTGATCCGCTCTGGCCGTGCGTCTTGCTTCCGCTGGCAACGCACGAACTGATCGTGCTGTTTCCGCAGTGGGGCGAGCTGATTCTGTTTGTCGGATTCATGGCTTGCATCCCGGCGTACTGGTGGCTTGCCGTGCGATTGGTGGATTTTGCCACTTCGGGAATCGGCGCGGACGAAAAAGGCGTGACCATGCGCTATTCGCACTTTCTGGAACTGAATCTCGTGGTCATTCCGTGGGATAAGATCGTGAAGGTGACGTTCCGTCAGAGTATGTTTCAGAAGCCGGACAACAAATGCGATGTGTTTGTCTATACGCGGGCGGAATCGGTGCAGAAGCACCGCGTGCGTAATGTGGATGTCGATGAAGCAAAAAAATTGATGAGGGTAAACGAGCATGGCAAAACGTAAAAAGAAAAACAAAGTCCGCATCCCGTGGCTTTTTGTCCTTGCGGCGGCACTGGTGCTGTCAGCGGCGGCGCTAATTACGCTGAGAGAATACTTTTCGCTTCCATCCTTCATTCCGTCGTGGAAAGACGTCGGAGATAAAGTGGAAAGCCTGACGGAAAAGATTTCGTCGGACTACGATCTTCCGATTTCCGGCTCGGCGAAAACGCTGTCGGTGCATTTTGTGGATGTCGGACAGGGGGACAGTATTCTGCTTCAGTGCAGCGGCAAAAACGCGCTGATAGATGCGGGAGACAAGAAAGCGGGCGTGAATTTGATTGCCTATCTGAAAAATCAGGGCGTGGAGCGACTGGATACCGTGTTCATCACGCATCCGGACGCCGATCATATCGGCGGTATGGCACAGGTGATCGATGCTCTGGAAATCGGCGAGGTGGTCATGGGCGAATTTCCGGAGGAGCTGACGCCCACCACGCAGACCTATACCGATCTGCTGCTGACCATTGCCCGCAAAGGGACAAAAATGCGGCTGGCAAAGGCAGGCGACCGCTTTACCGTCGGTGAAACGCAATTGCAGGCAGTGGCACCGACCACGGGCTTTGACAGTCTGAACAATTGCTCTCTCGGCTTGCGCGCCGTGTACGGCGAAACGTCGTTTCTGTTTACGGGCGACATGGAAAAACAGTCGGAGAAAGCGACAATCTTGGAGGGTTACGATCTGCAATCCGATGTGCTGAAGGTCGGACACCACGGTGCCAAAACCTCCACGAGCGAAGAATTTCTGAAAGCGGTTTCTCCGCGGATCGCGGTAATTTCCTGCGGCGTGGATAATCGCTACGGGCATCCGACCTCCGTGGTGCTTGAGCGTCTCGAAGCGATCGGCGCCAAGGTGTACCGCACCGATCTTGCCGGTACGGTCGTGATCGTCTCGGACGGCAAGGAATTGGAAGTGTCCGAAACGGGGAAAAAGTAGGCAAAAATGCAAAAATAATCGCACAAAAATCTCGAAAACTTTATGAAGTATGACAAAAAGAAAATTCCACCGCGAAATTTTCCGCGGGATTCTTGTAATTTCATAAAAAATGGTATAAAATAAGGATAACCATGGAAATGGGATCAATGGATATTATTTTTGGAGGTATAAAAATATGGCAGTAAAAGTTGCAATTAACGGTTTCGGTCGTATCGGCCGTCTGGCTTTCCGTCAGATGTTCGGCGCAGAAGGGTATGAAGTCGTCGCAATCAACGACCTGACCAGCCCGAAAATGCTCGCTCATCTTCTGAAATACGATTCCGCTCAGGGACGTTATGCTCTGGCTGACACCGTTTCTGCCGATGACGAAGCAGGCACCATCACCGTCAACGGCAAGACCATTAAGATTTATGCGGAAAAAGACGCCAACAATTGCCCGTGGGGACAGCTGGGTGTCGATGTTGTTCTGGAGTGCACCGGTTTCTATTGCTCGAAAGAGAAATCCATGGCGCACATCAACGCAGGCGCGAAGAAGGTGGTTATCTCCGCTCCGGCAGGCAACGATCTGAAGACCATCGTTTACAGCGTAAACGAGAAGACTCTGACCAAGGACGATCAGATCATCTCCGCTGCATCCTGCACCACCAACTGCCTGGCTCC
>DLVP01000092.1:0-3188 GCA_003445125.1 Oscillospiraceae bacterium
CATGCAGCTTGTTCACCAGATTCTGTGCAAACACCTTGGAATTGATCGGCGAATGGTAGAACACTTCCACGCCGTTGGGTTTGCCCATGTTGACATTGGTGTTTACACTATTGTGATGAATCGAAATGAAGAAATCCGGTTTGATGGCATCTGAGAATCCGAGGCGTCCTTCAAAGTCCGTCTTGATCTCCGTCGTGCGGGTGCTGTACACCGTGGCACCGAGATCTTTGAGCTTTTTGACCAATTTTTCGCTGATCGCCATGTTCAGATCCGCCTCGCAGGGACCGGACAGTCCCGCCGTTCCCCACGCGCCGACGTCATAGTCGCCGTGTCCGGGATCGACGATGACCGTGATGCCGCTGAGCGGCTTTTTCGCATCATTACTGATTGTGGGCGGATATTTCAGCGTCAGGCAGGTGTTGTTCCCCTCATAGCTGACATGGTATCCCCACAGCGCCTTTTTGGAGGTCTGCGTGAACGTATAGGTCACGCTGTCGCTCTTTTTGGTCACCGTGCAATCGGCAAGCACGCGGCTGCCCGCCACATTGACCTTTGCCGCGTCGGTGACGTTATACACCGTCAGCACCAATTTGTCCTCGGTCATGGAAGCGGTGAACGCCGTGCGCCGATCGGAGGTCAGCGTGATTTTTTCATAGCCGTCATAGGTTTTCAGCGTTGCCTTCGTGAATTCGTGCGACAAATCCACTTTTCCCGCCACGGGATCCACACTGGCTTTCGGAATATAGCCGCCCATCGGGAGCGTGAAGAAGCTGCCGGAAGAACCGGTGATATATTCTACCGTACCGGTGTACAGATAAGCCGTCACATCGCTGTTGGAATCCGCCTTGGCGTACACCGTGCCGAGTCCCAGCGGCTCGATCACCTTCACCGCCGCCCGCGCGTTTTTCCCGACGCAGAACACCTTTCCGGTGGAGGTATAGCTGCTCTTTATCCCGTTGTAGGAAAGCGCATAGGTCACTTTTCCGAGGTCATCCGTTTTTCCCGACGAAGAAGCATCGGGAGCGGTGATAGTTGCCGAAAAACGAACCGCCGTCCCGTCCGATGCGGTTTTCTGCTGCTGAAGGGTATAGGTTTTTCCGCCGAGCGTCGCCGTAACCGTCGCACCGGCAGGCGCCGTACAGGTTATGGTCGTTTCTTTTCCGGCATAGATGAAATCATCATAGGACGGGAACATTCCGGAGATTTTGTCCGTCGTCGAAGAGGAGGTCGTTTCCTTGCGGTTGACCGTCACGGTAACCGATTCGGAGCCTTGCGTAAACGTGAACACATTGCTCCCCACTTCAAGATCCACGAACGCGCCGAACACACCCGCACTGCCGATATCCGTCAGTTCCTTGCCGTTCATATACACGGGAAGATCGGGGTCACAGATACCGGTGATATAATACGTGCTGTACGACACCGTGGTGCTCTTTCCCGGACGGGTGCATTTGAAGCCTTTTTTCACCGTAATGTTCGCCGACATATCAAACACGCTGTCCTTTGTATACAGCGGCGCAATTACCGACATAATTTCGTTTGAAGAATCGTGCAGTGCTTCATAGCTGCACAGAATGTGTCCGTCCACGTCGTGGTTGCGGTTGACCTGAATCTGGTGGACAATTTCGTATTTCTTTTCAAAGCCATCCCCGACCATATCTGCCATATTGGCGGTATACAATTTGGTGGAAGCAGAGACCTGCTCGCTCCACCATTCGATAATGGTTCGGTAGCTCATATCGTCATCCGTGATTGCATAGCCGATTTTCGGCACAAGAAAATCCAATTCGCCGGAGGTCGCCCAAGAAAGCGAATCGGCAAAGTTGTCATAATACGACTGCGCACCCGTGGTGGCGCTGCCGTTCGGATTTTCTTTTTCGGACGCCCAGACCGCCTCGGTCGCCGCGCCGAACAGTGCTTTCGGATTTGCCTCTTTCACCGCCGCCTTCATCGCCAGAAGCAGGGTATCCACGCTGTGACGGCGATAGTCGCCCGCCTCGATGTTCTCGGCGTAGGTTTCGACCATCCACTCGTCCTGCGGATTTTTTTCATACCAGAAGCCGTCAACCATCACGCCATCCACGGCATAGGACGCGGCAAATTCCCGCACCCACGCGGTAATCAGCGACTGCACCTGCGGCACGCCGACATTGAATTTTCCGCCTGTCACCCACGGAGAAAACCGCACGGCGGGATCGTTTTCGCCCGGCTGATACCCGTCGATTTCCAGCGTTCCGACATCCAGCACCGCGTACACGGAAAGATTTTGTTTATGCGCGGCTTTCAGCAGATATGCCATCATATCAAAGTCGCCGCACTTCGTCACGGCTCTTGCCGCGTTCGGAAGAATCTGCGAATCGTACACGCTGCCGCCGGAGCAAGCCGCTTTCACAAAAATCGCGGAAAATCCGTTTTCTGTCGCGAACTTCACTGCTTCGTCCGCTTTGGCGGCAAGCGATTTTTCCGTAGCGTTATCGCTGAGATACGAAAACAGATCCAGCGAAAATGCCCGCATTTCTTTTTTGACCTCTGCGGCAGCCGCCTCAAACGACCACGACACTGTCAAAAGCACAACTGTCAGAAAAATGGCAACCAGACGTTTCATAGAATCCCTCTCTTTGATATTGGTTGCTTACAGTATAACAAATTTTATTCTTTTTTTCCACAACTTTCGACAAATTTGTGATCGGAATTTATAAAGATTTTTTTAAGCCACGCCCCGTCCTCCCGACGAATACACTTCACCAGCATCAGAATCAGCACATACACCGCCGCCTGGCAGCCAATCGACAGCACCAGCGACATCGTATTCTTTTCAATCAGCGGCAGGCGGCGGCAAATCTCTCCCGCAATTACCGTCGCCGCAATCGGCTTGACAAACGCATTGACGGGATGAATCCGAAATTTCGTGACGGTCACCATGCGGTGGAGACTCAACGCAAAATTCAGAATTTCGCTGAAGCAAATCACCGCCACATACCCCGCCGTCCCCGTATGCGGCAGCAAAAACAGCACGAGCAGTACACTGACCGCCGCGTCGATAATGTTGTATTTCATGGAGCTGAGCTGTTCGTTGAGTCCTTTCAGCACACAGTCCACGCAGTTGTCCACGTACATCACCGGGATGATCGGCGCCATAACGCGAAGATAAACCGCCGTCTGCGCATCGCCGCCGACTGCCGCCGCAA
>DLVP01000092.1:3213-6626 GCA_003445125.1 Oscillospiraceae bacterium
CACCCCCGCCACGCCGATGGAAAACAGGAGATTCAGCTGAAGCATCCGACTGATGAGATAATAGATACTTCGGTTGCCCACCACGCGGTGATCCCGCGCACGGTATTCGGACAGTTCGGGAATCATCAGTCCAGAAAAAGAGGAAATGAACGCCGAAGGAAACAACAGAATCGGCAGCACCACGCCGTGCATCATCCCGAAAAAGGTCACCGCCGCGCTCTGTGTCAGTCCCGCTTTTTGCAGGCGAAGCGGCACCAAAAGATTTTTCAGCGTCAAAAGCCCCGAACGCAGATAGGAACTCAGCGCAATCGGCACCGCAATGGACAGCATTTTCTTCGTAAGCTGATCCGTGGACGGCTTTGTCACGTCATAGCGTTTGCGGTCGTTGAGATACAGCACCAGCGAGCTGACAAACGACATGATTTCCGTCAGTACACCGGACACGGCAATGGCAAGGCAAATGTGCATCAGATTGCCGTCATGCACCAGCGACAGTGCCGCCAGTGTGATTCCGATGCGCACCACCTGTTCGAGAATCTGCACCCCCGCGTTTTTGACCACCCGCCGCACGGCGGTGAAATATCCCCCGAAGGACGCCGAAACCGCCAGAAACGGCAATCCGAACGCCATGGTTTTCATCGGAAGAACCGTGTCGGGATTTTTCAGCACGAACTGTCCGATCGGTTCGGAAACGGCAAACAGCAGCACGCCCGCCGCCATCGAAAAACACAGCGCATACACCACACAGCGGCGCATACTTTTCCTCACGCCGCCCTCTCTCCCCTGTCCCAGCTCCTCTGCCACCAGGCGCGTCGCCGCAAAGCTGATCCCCGATGCCGCCAGCGTGACGGCAAAGGAATACACCGACATAATCAGCTGATACACACCCATGGCTTCCGAACCGATGCGGTTGGAGATATACACTGAATACCACACGCCGATTCCGCTCATAATCAGCGAAGTGGCAGTCAGAATCATGCCGTTGACGAAAAAACGTTTTACTCTTGTCATTTTCCACCCTCTCTTTTCCCTACTCCACTGTATGTCTGCGGCGGCAAAAAAAGAATTTTTTTGCCGCCGCAGACTTTCATTTTTGGTAAGGTGCCGTTCGTTTTTGCCTTGCAATGAATGCGCCGTTATGCTATACTGGAAAAAAATCCCGTCAAAGGAGACTGCCTATGTATAAAGAACTCGATGCCAGAGTCAACGCCGTCATGGAAAAAATGACTTTAAAAGAAAAAATCGGACAATTGAATCAGCTGCGTCAGCCAAGCACCCCGGAAGAAATCGAAAAAGCAAACGAACTGATCCGTCAGGGACTGGTCGGTTCGATTATTCAGGCTTCCTCCGCCCACGCGGGAAATGACAAGGAAAAAGCCGTGAAGGTTGATCTGTTCAACAGCTATCAGAAGGTCGCCGTTGAGGAAAGCGTAAATCATATTCCGCTGATCTTCGGGCGCGACGTCATCCACGGACATCACACCGTCTACCCGATTCCGCTGGCAAGCGCCTCTGCCTATAATCCCGAGCTTGTGGAAAAATGCTACGGCTGCATCGCCGAAGAAGCCGCCGCCGACAACATCCACTGGACATTTTCTCCGATGGTGGATCTTTGCCACGATCCGCGTTGGGGACGCATGGTCGAGGGTCCCGGAGAAGATCCGTATGTCGGCGCACAGTTTGCCCGTGCTGCCGTGAAGGGCTTCCAGGGCGACGACATGAGCGACGGAAAGCACCTTGCCGCCTGCGCCAAGCACTATCTCGGCTACGGTTTTTCCGAGGGCGGCCGTGACTATTTCCGCACCGAAATTTCCGGTTATACCCTGTACAATTATGTGGTTCCCGCCTTCCGCGCCGCAGTGGAAGCGGGCGTGGCAACCGTAATGTCGTCCTTTAACGACATCAACGGTGAATCCATCAGCCGCAGCCGTTATTATCTGACCGACCTTCTGCGCGACAAGCTCGGGTTTGAAGGCTTTGTCGTTTCCGACTGGGAATCGATTGATCAGATGGTGGCGCAGGGCAACGCCGAAGATTCCCGCGAATGTGCACAGCTTTCCATTCACGCAGGCATAGATATGGACATGGTTTCTCTGGATTATCTCATCCATCTGGAATCCCTGGTTGAAGAAGGAAAGGTGGATGTCAAAGACATCGACGAGGCATGCCGCCGTATTCTGCGCATCAAATTTGCCCGCGGACTGTTTGACCATCCGTACTGTGAACTGAAATCCGTTGACCGCACCGAACACCTCAAGCTCGCACGCGATCTGGCGGCGGAATCCATGATCCTTCTGAAAAACGAAGGCAATATCCTGCCTCTGAAAAAGAATCAGACCATTGCCCTCTGCGGACCGTTTGTGCGCGAGCGTCAGGCGTTGTTCGGCACATGGACGTTGGACGGCAACCCCGCACTGACCCCCAGCTTCCTGGAAGCGATGACCGCCGCAGTGGAAGGTCACGGAGGAAAGATTCTGACCGGCGGCGAAAACATGCTGTTGGAAGATTACAACATGAAATTCTATGACAGCGATGTCGTGGTGCTGGCGCTGGGCGAACATCAAGCTGTCAGCGGCGAAGCCCGCTCCCTTGCGGACATTTCGCTGACCGCGCCGCAGGTGCGCATGGCTCAAAAAGCTCACGAAAGCGGCAAAAAAGTGGTCGGCGTGATCTTCTGCGGACGCCCTGTCTCTCTGCAAAATGTCGAGCCGTACATGGACGCCATTCTCTGTGCATGGCACACCGGCAGTGAAGCCGCCGGCGCCGCGAGCGACCTGCTGTTCGGCGACCGCGTTCCCTGCGGAAAAACGCCTGCCACCTTCCTGCGCACCTCGCAGCACGTGCCGCTGTATTACAACGTGACCAAGAGCGGCCGCACGGTGAACGGCTATTACGGTGATCACCCGCAGCTCAACTATGTAGACAGCCCCGCAGCCCCGCTCTATCCGTTCGGCTACGGTCTGTCCTACACGACCTTCTCCTATTCCGAAGTCACCGCGGATCGCTGCGAAATCTCCCTGGAGGAGCTTAAAAACGGCAAGACGCTGACCGTTTCCGCCACTGTCAAAAACACGGGCGACTGCACCGGCAAAGAGATTGCCGAGCTGTACATCCGCGATGTGGTGGCGACCCGTATGCGCCCGATCCGCGAAATGAAGGGCTTCAAAAAGGACGAATACCGTCCCGGCGAAGAAAAGGTCGTTTCCTTCTCGCTCGGATACAAGGATCTGGGGTATTATCTGGAGGACGGCAGTTACCTTGTCGAACCCGGAAAATTTGAGGTCTACATCGGAGAAAATTGCCTGACTAAAAATAAAATCGACATCGTAGTCCGATAATAAATCTGCTGAAGCAAAAAGCACCGCATCCGCAGGAAGATGAAGTGACCCCGAAAAGTTAGACAAAAAATAAGA
>DLVP01000170.1:0-328 GCA_003445125.1 Oscillospiraceae bacterium
TATTTTCGGCGCACAGAACAATGCCAATTTTTTCATGTGGCAGCTGCTCCTTCCCGGTAACAGCTATTCCGGAAGCGGTATCGGTCTGCGTCCGCACCGTTGGGTGGACGGCTCGACACAATATCCCGCCCCCGGCGGCTGGAACGGCGTGGATGTCACGGCAAAGACGGGTGTGAGCGCCGAGGATATCAAAAACGGATTTGTAAAGCTGCGCCTGGAGGTTCGGGAAGGCACCGTGCAGACGTATGTCAACGATGCGCTTGTCTGCACCCATACCTTCCCGCCCTTTGCACTGGATTGTTTCGGTTTCCGCGAGAGCGGGGAACAG
>DLVP01000170.1:338-2672 GCA_003445125.1 Oscillospiraceae bacterium
GGCGTTTGACTGTGTGACGGTCAGAAACGCCGAAGGAAACGTGATTTTTTCGGCGGATTTTTCCGACGGCACCAATCCGTTTGACGGCGGCACCGTGACGGACGGCGCGCTTTCGGTGAAGAGCAATGTGTTTTGCGTCAATAAAACGACGGAACAGGAGCAGGAAAACCCCGACAACCGTCCGAAAAACGGGGCAACCAACAAAATCAACGAACCCGCCCCGATGTTCCGTAAGGAATTTACGCTGGAAAAGGAAATCGCTTCGGCGCGGTTGTATCTCACCTCGGCGGGAAATCACGAAGCGTACCTGAACGGGCAGAAGGTGTCGGAAACCTATTTCGATCCCGGACGCACGAACTATTCGCATACTTTACAGTATCAAACCTACGATGTCACCTCGATGCTGAAAAAAGGAGCCAATGCTTTCGGCGCCTATGTGGGACACGGCTGGTTCCAGACCAAATGGAACAATTTCGGTTCCTATTTCGGACTGCTGATGAAATTGGACGTCACTTATGCGGACGGTACGAAAACTACCGTGGTGTCGGACGGCACGTTCAAGACGTATTCCGACGGACCGATCCGCTATGAGGATCTCATGAACGGCGAGACCTATGATGCCAATTATGAGGTCGAAGGCTGGAGCGAGGCGGGACTGGACGACCGCGCGTGGGAGTACGCAGTCTGCCGCACGGCACAGGCAATGCGCGTGGCGGCGACCCCGACGGCATCTGCCGAACAGCCGGTCACTGCGGGCGTGAAACTGACCCCCGTGGCGGTCGAAAAGGTTGCCGACAATACGTTTGTGTACGATTTCGGTCAGAATATGGCAGGTATTCCGTACCTGAAAATCCGCGGCGAAAAGGGGCAGAAAATCAAACTGACCTACGGCGAAGTTACCAACGGAAATCTCGTTTCGTGGCAGGATAACGGAGTGCCGGGATCGGTGTACCGCGGTAATCTGACCGATGCGCAGGCGACGGATTTCTATGTCTGCAAGGGCGATCCCGACGGCGAGATTTTTCACCCGACCATGACCTACCACGGCTTCCGCTATATGCAGGTGGAAGCGGTGAATTTCCCGTTGGAAGAGGTCGGAAGCCTGCTTGTCGATGTGAAAGGGTATGTGCTTTATAACGATATGGAGCGCACCGGATGGTTTGAATGTTCGGACAGCGACGTCAATCAATTGTTTTCCAACTCGTACTGGTCGAATATTGACAATTTCCTTGCAATCCCGACTGACTGCCCGCAGCGCGGCGAACGCACGGGCTGGACGGGCGATGCGCAGATCTATGCCCGCACGGCTACCTATAATCTGAACAGCTTTGCGTTTCTGGAAAAATACATCCGCGATGTGCGTGCCGATCGCGACGCGAACGGCAATTATCCCGAAGTAGCCCCCGCACCGACCTGGCGCGGAACGGATACCGCCGCGGGCTGGGGTGATGTGGCGGTGGTAATTCCGTGGACACTGTATCTGGCATACGGCGATACCCGCGTGCTGGAAGAAAACTATACCGGAATGTGCGCCTGGGTGGATCATCTGGTGGCGGCAAGCGACCATTATCTGCGTCCCGACAAGTCGCAGTACGGCGACTGGCTGGCACAGGAGACCACGCCGCCGCGCGTCACCAATAACGCCTATGCCGCCTATGCTGCACAGCTGATGACCAAAACCGCGCAGGTACTGCACAAAACCGAAGACGCGGCGCACTATGCCGAAGTGGCGGAGGGCTTCCGCAAGGCATGGGTGGACAATTGCACCGACGGCGCGGGAAAAACGCTGTGCGAAACGCAGACGTCCTATGTGTTGGGCTTGCAGTTCTCGCTCTTTGACGAAAAAGATCGTGAAACGGCGGCAAACCGCCTGGTGGAATTGATCGAACAAAACGGAAACCGCCTGAAGACGGGATTTTTGGGCGTGAATTTCCTCAATCCGTCGCTGACCGACAGCGGTCACAGCGATACGGCTTATACGCTGTTGGAACAGCGGGCGTTTCCTTCTTGGCTGTATCCCGTCACGCTGGGTGCCACCACGATTTTTGAAAACTGGGGCGGCATGACGCAGAACGACGAAGGAAAGACTGCCATTTCCAATTCGCTCAATCACTATTGCTACGGCTCCGTTTCTGAATGGCTGTACCGTTATGTGCTGGGCATCGATGCGGACGAAGAACAACCGGGCTATAAGCATATTCTGCTGCACCCGACTCCGGACGGCACGCTGACCTATGCGCGCGGACGCTTTGATTCGCAGTACGGAACCATCCGAAGCGGCTGGGAATATAAGGGCAGCGACTGTGTGTATACCTTTGAGATTCCCGCCAATAC
>DLVP01000170.1:2696-8446 GCA_003445125.1 Oscillospiraceae bacterium
CGGCAACCGTCACTCTTCAAAAAGAAAAAGGAAAAACGGTGCTGACGGATTCTTCCGCTGTCATGATTTCCGAAACCGAAAAGGAAGCGGTATATGCCGTTTCGTCGGGTTCGCACAGCTTCACGGTGAAAAACGCGCGCGGCGGTTTGACCGAATCGATCACCGTCAGGGGCGCAAATATCCGCCTCGGCACGAATCCGGGCTTGCGCTTTGCCGCCACCGTGGAGAAAAACGAGTGGTATGATGCTTATTACGGCGAAGAAATATATGCCTATGCCGACAGCAATAACCTTCGTTTCGGCACAATTGTCGCACCGAGCGAACTGCTGGAAAATACCGACCTGATCACGGCATATCTTGGCGGCAATCCCGTCGTGCTGGATATTCCGGCGAAGAAAATTTACGCGCAGGATGCCGAAACCCTGACCTTCACGGGCGTGCTGACGCAGATTCCCCGGAAAACGTCGACATATACCATGAAACTGACGGCGGCGTTTTATATCTGTACGCGCGAGAATGAGTCGGCTCAATGGGAGTACCGGTTCTCCGAAACGCTGGAACGGTCGTATTTTGAATGTGCGCAAGCGGCATTGAAGACCTACGAAGCCGTGGAAAATCCCACGCAGGAACAGCAAAAGGTGCTTTTGCAGCTGAGAGAACTGGTCGCTGCGGTGGATAACGACGATTCTCTGTGGCTCGGCGGAGAGGAAAACCGTTGGTACTGATTTTGCAAAAATGAACGATTCGCTCGTCTGACAAGCCGGAAAATATGCGTTTCCGACTTGTCTTTTTTTGTGTATTTGATATGATAAAAGAAAAAACGGCAGGAGGCAGGATATGTTCAGAAAAATAGTACTGGCGGTCGCCATGCTTTTGGCGGCGACACCGGTGTTTGCCGAAGAATCGGTCTTTTCGGTGGAGAATCCGCGGACGGAATATCTGACCGATCCGATCGGAATTGATGCGGAAACCCCGCGGCTGACCTGGGAGATGAACTCCGATCGGCGCGGACGGAAACAAAAAAGCTATCGGGTGGTGGCTTCTCTGTCGGAAGAATCTCTTCGGGCGGGAAATTATGACGCGTGGGACAGCGGCACCGTGGAAAGCGATCTTCCCGTCGGCGGACTATCGCGGCACGCTTTCGGCGCAGACACGCATGTGGTGGAAGGTGATCGTGACCGACCAGAACGGCACGACGGCGGAATCCGCGCCCGCCTTTTTTGAAACGGGACTCGGAAATAACGGCTGGGCGGGCGCGCAGTGGATTACTGCCGAGCAGCTGGATGCTTCCGGATTTGATATCAAGTCCTTCACCGTGGAAGCCGACGTGCGGGTGGATGCCGGTGCGGCGGGCGTGATTTTCGGTGTGAAGGATCGCACGCAGTATTATGCGTGGCAGATTGCCGCCGGAGAGGAACGCGTGAGTTGGCGCCCGACCCTGTGGGAAACGGGAAAAGAATACGCCTCCAACCCCGAACCCGGCTGGACGGGCGTTTCCCTTACGGAACTGGGAATTTCCAAAGCGGATGTGACGGAAAAATTCGCCCGCCTGAAAATCGTTTCCGAAAAAGGAAAGATTACGACGTATATTAACGGGATTCAGATTTATCAGAACAGTTTTCTTCCATTCAGCCTCGGCTTTGTCGGATTTTATGAGGAATCGGGCGAAAAGGGAACATTTGACAATCTGAAGGTGACCGACGAAAACGGAAAAGTCCTGCTTGACGAAAAGTTTGACGGCGAAGCGGGCTTTTCTTCGGGTGTCCGCAATGAGGACGGCACGTTCACCGTGGAAAACGACCGCTTCTGCATCCGTGCCACCGACGGCGCCGCCGCGATTGCCGACGGAAGAACCGTCAATTCGGGGTCGTATGTCAATGCACCGGCGCTGATGTTCCGTCGGGAATTTTCGGCAAAGGCGGCAGTGACTTCGGCAAGACTGTATGTCACCTCGGCGGGCAATTATGAAATGTACCTCAACGGTCAGACGGTGACGGACAGCTATTTCAATCCCGGAAGAACGGACTATTCCCGCAATCTGCTGTACCAGACCTATGACGTGACCTCGCTTGTGCAAAGCGGGCAGAACGCGATCGGCGCCTATGTGGGCGCGGGATGGCTGCATACCAAGTGGAACAACTTCGGAGAAAAATTCGGACTGCTGGTGCGCCTGGATCTGACCTATGCTGACGGCACGACCGAAACCGTGGTGACGGACGGAAACTGGAAATCCTACAACAACGGTCCTATCCGCTATCAGGATTATATGAACGGCGAGACTTACGACGCGCGCTATGAGGTGGAAAACTGGCATACCGCGGGCTGTAAGGAAGAAGGCTGGATCGCGGCGAAGGTGACGACCGCAGGCGATCTCGGTGTTTCCAAAACGCCCGTCTATACGGCGACCCCGCCGATCCGTGCGGGCGAAGAGCTTGTACCGAAATTTTATTCTTCTCCCACCGCCAATGTGGTGGTCTACGATTTCGGTCAGAACATGGCGGGAACGGTTTCGGTGAAGATCAAAGCCCCTGCGGGGACAAAACTGAAATTCACCTACGGCGAAATCCTCAACGAAAAGAAACTGGAAAATTCGGACGGCAACCCCGGCACGGTGTTCCGCAAGAATCTTTCGGATGCCCAGGCAACGGATTATTATATCTGTAAGGGCGACCCGGACGGAGAGGTTTTCTCTCCGACCATGACGTCCCATGGCTTCCGCTATATGCAAATCGAAGGCGAAAACAAAAACGTGTACGCTGTGATGTTTTCGGATGTGAAAGCGCTGGCACTGTATACCGACCTTTCGCGCACCGGAACCTTTGAAAGCTCCAATGAACTGCTTAATCGGTACTATCTGAACTCCTACTGGTCAAATATCAGCAACTTCCTCAATACCCCCACCGATTGCCCGCAGCGCGGCGAGCGCACGGGCTGGGCGGGCGATGCGCAGCTTTATTCCCGTACCGCGACGTTCAATCTGGATGCGATCACGTTTTTTGAAAAATACTGCAAGGATCTGCGCCTGGGACAAGGCTCCAACGGCGGAATCCCCGAAGCGGCGCCTGCTCCGACCTGGGGCAGCTCCAACGTGGTCAACGGCTGGAGTGACGCCATGGTAATTATTCCATGGACACTGTATCAACAGTACGGGGATGTCCGTGTGTTGGAAGAAAATTTCACGGCAATGACGCGGGAAGTGGATTGCCTGGTGGAAAACAGCACCCTGACGGAATACGGCGATCTGGAACGCCCCGACGGTGTGGCGCAGCAGCCGGGTGCGCAGTACGGCGACTGGACGACCCTGGAACCGACCAATCTGCTGGTTACAAACAATGCGTACAGCTGTTATTCGGCACAGCTCGTCAGCAAAGCGGCGACCGTCCTCGGAAAAACGGAAGAAGCAAAGAAGTATGCGGACATTGCCGAGCAGTACCGTAAAGCGTGGGTGCGCGCCTGCACGGACGGCGAAGGGAAAACGCTGGTCGGCACACAGACGTCCTATGCGCTGGGTCTGCAATTTCATTTGTTTGACGAAGAGGATCGTGCCGCGGCGGCAAAAAATCTCGTCAATCTGCTGGAAGAAAACAACTATGCCACCAAAGTGGGCTTTTTGGGAATCAATATCCTGCACGCCGCACTGACGGAAAACGGCTATGCCGAAGCGGCGTACCGGCTGATTGAAAACGAAGCGTATCCTTCGCTTCTCTACCAGGTGAAAATGGGCGGCACCACAACCTTCGAGGTGTGGAACGCGATCAAGGAAACCGAGGACAATACCCTGCAATTCACCAATATGTATTCTTCGCTGAACCATTACCCTTACGGTGCGGCGGCGGAATGGCTGTACCGCTATGTGCTGGGAATTGATACCGATTCCGAACAGACCGGTTATCGGCATCTGTATCTCCATCCGACGCCCGGCGGCACGCTGACCTACGCCAAGGGAAGCTATCAGTCGCACTACGGTAAGATCGAAAGCGCATGGAAATATGAAAACGGCGATTTTGTCTATGACGTGACGATTCCCGCCAATGCGACGGCAACGCTGACTTTGCCGCTTCAGGGCGGCACGGAAGTGTTGGAAAGCGGAAAGAAAGCCGAGCAGTCGGAAGGCGTGACGGCGACGGACACGGCAGGCGTGTATGAGCTTTCTTCGGGAACGTATTCGTTCACGGTGAAAGGTGTTTCCAAAGGCACGGCAGATCCGACCGAACCGACCGTGTCGCAAACGGTATCGGATACCTCAGTACAACCGTCGGGCAGCGCGAATATTCCGCTGATTGTCGGCGCGTGCGTGGCGGGTGCGCTGGTGCTTGCCGCGGTTGTCGTGGTGATTTTGAAGAAAAAATCATAAATTTTCGCAAGTTGTGCGTGTTTTGCCCCGCGCGGCGGTCATTTTTTGACCGCCGCGCGGGGATTTTTTCTGTTTTGAAAGTTTTTTTAAAAAAATCGGAAAAACTTGTAGCAAATCGCAATTTTCATCGTCTATATAAGTGAAAACACTCAAAAAAAGGTCGGTATACAGAAAAAATACAACACAAAACGGCTTTTTTTGCGGTATTGAAAAAATTTTTCGGAAATTTTGAAAAATTTTGAAAAAACTTGTAGCAAATCGCGATTTTCATCGTCTATATAGGTGAAAAGCGTTTTTTGCGAGATTTATTGCAAAAAGGAACGCGAAAATGAAAAAAATCCTTGCAATTTTCCTGTCGGCAGCAGTATGTTTGGGAACCATGGCTTCCTGCGAAAGCAAAAAACGGTCGGGATTCTCCGGCACCGTGAGCGAATTGGGTTTCAAACCTGCGGCGGTAAAGACACGGTGGATTTCTCTGTACGAAAAAGCCCCTTCCGAGTCGGACGACGGTCAGGAAACGTATGATGTGACACAGCCGGTGATCGGCGACCGTAATCAGGGCTTTTGGTTCACCACCCGTCAGTATACGCCCGGGTGTCGGAATGTGTATCGGCAAAAAACTTATTTCGAGATGGAAAAAACACTCCTTCCGATTTTTGCCTATGAGCTTTGTCCCGCAGAAGATGAACTGTATTGGATCGGTTGTGAGCCGGACGGAGACACCGTGCTCCGCCTTTGGAAAACCGATTTGAAAACCCTGGAAAACACTGTGGTGTACACGCCGAAAGAGGGCACGGTTTTTGCCGCGGACAGCCTGACAGAGACATCCCAAAGAGGCAAAGACTTCTTCCTTTGGAGCGAATGTGCAAAGACGGGCGAAGGCGGCAAAGCATCGGATACCTTCACGGTCATGGCACTCAATATCGTAAGCGGCGAGATTACCCCGCTGTTTAAACAGAAAACCGAAATTTCGCGGTATTGCCCGCCTGTGATCTGCAACGGGCATATTGCCTATGTGCAGGAGGACGCGGACGGGAAGAAAATGCTTGTGGGAATGAACCTGGAGAGCAGAGAAACCGCCGAGCTTCTCGCACTGGATAAAAACACGGACGCGGCGGCATTTGACGGCACGCGGCTGGCGGTGGTGCTTGACGGGGAACTCTATACCAAAACGCTCGGCGAAAAGGAACTGACACCGGTTCCGGAGACGCAGGGTGTGCGCGATTGCTATGTGTTCGACGGTCTGCTGATATTTTGCGGGGACGGAGAAGAACAGCAATCGGCGGTGTTTTTGTATGACACGAGAGTTGCGAGAACCATATTTTCTTCGGAAAACTGCGAAGGACCGGAAGGCAAGGTGTCGTTTTTGCGAACCCGGTGGGATCCGTGGTACGAG
>DLVP01000115.1 GCA_003445125.1 Oscillospiraceae bacterium
TTGGTATTCCTTTTGGCATAGAAAAGCACCCCTTCCCTTAGTACAAGTATTATACCATACTTGCCTAACAAATGGGGTGCAGTTCAAATAAAGATGCGGCATTTTTTAATTGACGAATGAGGAAAAATAAGGTACAATGGCATTGTATTATGTGATTAGGAGGGGAACCCTGTATGAAACGCGGAATTACCTTGATTTTGGCGATGATTCTTTGTCTTTCTTTCGCCTTGCCGGGGACGTCGGTGTCGGCACAGACTTTTGTTGAAACGGAAACGTTCGAAAAACACAGGCTGTTCGCGGCGGTCAAAGACCAAAGCACGGCATTGGGAATTTCGGAAAGCAAGTATTATCAATTGCTCGGAAACATCCGCTCGGCGTTGAAGGCAAACAGAACCGAATTGGATATCCGGGGCTTTCATATCGTCAACACCAATACCAACCGACAGATTCTTGCCAATATGTTCGGTTATGCGCCGGAACAGGTAAAATGCACGCAGCAAGTGTATTTTTCACTGGGAAGCACCGAATTGTATTCCATACAATTCACCTATTTGTCTGATACCGAAGAGCGCTGGGCAGAATGTGAAAAGGCGGCAAATGTGCTGGTGTGGGACTTGGAGGAAAGCAATCTGACAGATGTACAGAAGGCGTTGATTCTCCACGATCGCCTGGCAGAATTGTGTGAATACGATCAGGCAAATTATGAAACGAATCGTATTCCTTATATCAGTCATACCATGTACGGCTGTTTGGTAAACCATGTCGCCGTGTGCGACGGGTACGCCAAAACCTATCAGTATCTCTTGGAAAAGGTCGGCATTCAAAGCCGTCTCTGCACCTCGGAAACGTTGGGACACGCGTGGAATATTGTCACAATAGACGGCAAGGAGTATCATGTGGATATTACTTGGGATGATCTTGTGTGGGATATTTCCGGGCTTGTAATGCATGTTAATTTCCTGCGCTCAACCAATGCGTTTCGTACAGGCGATCCCGACTATGATACCTGGGTTCACGATGCGACGGACTATGACGACACGCCGACAGATACACGTTATGATGACGGATTCTGGCAGATGACGGAAACCTCATTCCAGTACCTGAACGGAAAATTGTATTTTATTACCGGAGACGACAGTGCCGGTGCTTTCGGTTTGTATGAATGGTACTCGGATGGGACTGCCCGACGACTGGTCGGCTGGAATGAATACTGGTCTTATTACGGAATTTACTCCCGCTTGGCTTCGGATGGCGAGTACTTGTACTATTCCCGCAAACAGGACATCTATCGGTATGATCCTGTTACGGGGCAAACCGAGAAGGTTTATTCTCCCACCGTATCTTCCGGAAAGGCAATTTACGGAATGCGTGTGCTTCGCGGTGTGATCAGTGCCGAAGTCACAGATTCTCCGATCTATGATGGGTATACCAAAAGAAACTTTACGCAGAAATTCAACTATAAATCCCCCGAAACGATTTTCTGCGGAGAAATCACAACCGACAAAACTTTAAACACGGAAATCACCGTGTCTTTGTGGACTGAGTCGGGCACTTTGGCAAAAGCAGCCACAGGAAATATGCGTTATGCGCTTGCGCCCGTGCCGGACGGCGAATATACACTGAAGGTCTCCAAGCCCGGGTTTTATGTAAGTACATCCACAGTGGTCGGAAACGCCGATCGCGTGATCAATGAACCGATTGCCTTGAAAGCCATTGAAAAAGGCAACTATGATGTGAACGGTGACGGAAACCTCTCTTCCGACGATGCGGTTTACATGGCACGTTACTTGCTTTTGCCGGAAAAATATACGGCGGCTGACGGCAAATATCTTAACTTCACTGCTGACGGAGAAGTGACCATGGAGGACGCTCTCTGGCTTTTGAGAAACTACGTTTTGGGGGACAACTGATGAATTTCAAAGACAAAACCTTTCCGAACATGATTCCGGATATTGAAAATACCACACCCGATTATTACTTCACATGGCAAACACAACTGTACGCTACCTGCGACGGGAAACCGGCAGGGCAGCGTGCCGCGATGAACGAAAAAAGCCTTTTTGATTCTTCACGTCCGAACGGTTGGAGCTACTTTTATGAAGATATCCGAAAAGACCTGTACTTTGTGATGGACGACAGCTGGGATGTGCCGACGGTTGATGCGGAAAAATATTACGGCTGCCTGATCCTCAACAAAGAAAAATTTCCGTCTTTCGCGGTGGAGGGAGATCCGGCGGCATCCCTTGCCAATTTGTCCGAAAAAATCCGCGAGATCGGTTGGAAAGGTTTGGGCGGTTGGGTTTGTATTCAGGAATGTGAGCTGTTTTCCGAGGGAAAAACAGCGGAGGAATATTGGGAAGAACGTGTGAAATGGTCGGATGCGGGACGCCTGGACTATTGGAAGGTTGATTGGGGAAAGTCTCATGCCGATGTCGAAAAACGCGCGTTGATGACAAAGCTGGCAAAGGAATATGCACCGCATCTGACAGTAGAACACACGATGCGTCCGGCAGTATTGAAAGAATGCGACGTTTTTCGTACTTATGACGTCCCTGCCTTGATGTCCATTCCTATGACGATGGAGAAAATTGCCAATCTTTTGAAGTGGGAAGTCGGAGAAAACGTCCGCAGTCTGATTAACTGCGAGGACGAGGTCTATGTGGCGGCTGCCCTCGGCATGGCGATGGGAGTGATGCGGCACTCGTATACCGGTGATTTCATGAACGGGAAGAAGGATATGTCCTTTCCTTCACTGCATCGCAACCTGAAAACGAAGATCGACGAAGTGAGCCGCGCAGTGAACTGGCATAAAATCGCCCCCGCCTTTAAAACCGATCCGAGTGAGTCGACGGTAGATGAACGCCTTTTGACCGATCAGTGGGTTTTTGAAAACCTTTCCGACGAAATCGAAGAATGGTGGACACGGCATCATCTGATGCAGGAAGCTTTTTCGGATAATCGGCTGACCAAAAGCGGCAATGCCCGTATCAGCCGTCGGATGCCGATTTCCGATGTGATTCCCGATCAAAACGGGGAACTCCCTTATGTCGTCAATGCTCTCAATCCCAACGGTGCGGTTTCCGTGGCAACACTCGGAAGAACGAAACAGCGTGAATATTATGTGCCGCGCTGCGATATTTCGTTGTCAGTGCCGAAAGATTCGGATACCTTCGGTATTTTCGGCTTTTACGGAACGCTGAATCTGAAAGGTCTTTCTGCTTTGGAGGGGGCTTCGGTCAAGGCTCAGGATCTGAAAGGAAAAGAAGCATATGACATTACCGCTCTTGTGAAGATTCATGGCGATACACTGACGCTTGACGGAGACCTGATCGAAAGGATCGGTACTTCCGCTCAAACTCCCGATGACACTTCCGAGCCGGGAATGCTCTTGAAAATCGAAAGAAGAAAATAAAACAAAAATACTCGACAGTTTGTGCTGTCGGGTATTTTTTTGACATGGATTTTACATAATTTCACTTTTTGTTTTTACGTCCGAGGGGTATGATGTAACTGTAAGATAAAGAAAGGAAATGAGAAAAATGAAAAAGATTCTTGCAGTAATGTGTTCTGTACTTCTTATGGCGACGGCTTTTGCCGGATGTGGCGGCAATGGGGACAAAGATTCCTCAACTCCTTCCGCAACCGGAGGCTCTTCGACTGCCGCAGCAACAGTGAGCGGAAAGGTTACAACCGATGGCTCCACCTCAATGGAGAAAGTGATTCTGGCTTTGGGCGAATCGTTCAAAGAGGAGCACAAAGGAATTACCTTCTCCTATAACCCGACCGGTTCCGGTGCCGGAATCACCGCCGTCGGCGAAGGCCGCTGCG
>DLVP01000099.1:0-275 GCA_003445125.1 Oscillospiraceae bacterium
GCAGCCGACTTTATGCGAAGATTCATGAAGTGCTGGGAGATCGCACGGTGGATGATCAGCGTGTCCTTACCGAAGTGGCAATCTTCGCGGACAGAATCGCCGTTGACGAAGAAACCGTTCGTCTGAGAAGCCATATTCAACAAATGAGGACAATGATTGAAGAATCGGTTCCCATCGGACGAAAACTGGATTTTCTGATTCAGGAATTCAACCGCGAAGCCAATACCATCGGCTCCAAAGCGCAAAACACACAAACGGCACAGATTGTGGTGGAA
>DLVP01000099.1:308-711 GCA_003445125.1 Oscillospiraceae bacterium
AGCCGATATCGAAAAAATCCGCGAGCAAATTCAGAATATTGAATAAGGAGACGCAATCATGAAACTGATCAATATTGGGTTTGGAAACATGGTTTCGGCAAGCCGGGTGGTAGCTATTGTCAGTTCCGAGTCGGCGCCGATCAAACGAATTATTCAGGATGCGCGCGACAGAGGAACCTTGATTGACGCAACCTATGGCAGACGCACGCGTGCGGTGTTGATTACCGATTCCGATCATGTGATTCTTTCCGCCGTTCAGCCGGAAACGGTAGCGGGACGTGTGAATGACCTCTACGAAGAGGAAGAGGAGGATCCGGAGGATGAATAAAAAAGGATCACTCTTTGTCTTTTCCGGACCGTCCGGTGTGGGAAAAGGAACGATTATGCGCAACTTCATTGCCAC
>DLVP01000099.1:749-7912 GCA_003445125.1 Oscillospiraceae bacterium
ACGGACCCCAACAGCTTTATTTCCGTTTCCGCCACTACGCGCCGTCCGCGCCCCGGAGAGGAAAACGGCGTGCATTATTATTTTATGACAGAGTCCGAGTTTGTACAGCTTGCCGAAAGCGGCGGAATGCTGGAATATGCAAATTTCAGCGGAAATTATTACGGTACTCCAAAGAAACCTGTCTATGAAAAGCTCGAAGAAGGAAAGAATGTATTTCTGGAGATCGAAGTGCAGGGAGCGGCAAAAATCAAACAACTGTGTCCGGAAGCTATTTTTATCTTTGTGATGCCGCCGGATATGCATGAATTGACGCGCCGTCTGGTCGATCGGAACACCGAAGACCAGCACACCATCGAAGTTCGTTTGTCCAATGCAAAACGTGAAATCGAACAGGCAAAGAATTATGATTACATTATTGTCAACCATACAATAGAAGAAGCGGTAAACGACCTGACGGCTATTGTGCGGTCGGCAAAATGTACTTATGATCATATGAAAAATTTTATAAACGAGGTACTGAAAGATGCTTAAACCCTTGAGAAACGATGTTATCAAAAAAGGCGAGACCTACTATGAATTCGTGATCGGCATTGCCAAAAGAGCGCGCCAGATCGCCGAGTATGCCGACAACGAAAGACTGAATAGTCATGCGGATGAGCTGAGCATTTTGACTCAGCGTGCGTCCGAAGAAAAAACCGTCAGCATCGCGCTGGAAGAGTATAAGCACGGAGAGTTTTCAATCCGTGCCTGAAAATACGCGTGAGAAGAAGGGGGAGCTTTGCCGTGCAGATTCTTACCGTAACGGTTGCTGTGGACAAAACCACCTATTCTTATGATAAGCTGTATACCTATCGTATTCCGCCGGAATTGGCTGAAAATGCCGCGGTCGGTATGCGTGTTCTGGTGCCCTTCGGAAGAGGAAACAAAAAACGGGTCGGGCTGATCATGTCCTTACAGAAAACCGATACCGCCGAAAAGGGAATCAAGCCGATTCTCGGGCTGGTTGATGCAAAACCGTTGATTTCCGAGGAAGGAATCGCCATCATCCGCTTTTTGAAATTTCATACCTTTTGCTGCTATTTTGATGCGGTAAACTGTCTTTTGCCTGCGGGCATGGCGGTACATACACAGTCGCGCTATGTTGCTGCGGAGGATTCGGAAACGCCGTCGGATCTGAACGAGGATTACCAAAAGGTCTATGAGTATATCCGCTCCAAAAAAGACGGGGTATTGGCGGATTCCCTTTCCGAACACTTTCCCGATTTGAATACGGATGTAATTCTTGCGGTTCTGGAGTCAAAAAAACTGATTTCCAAAGCAGAAGAACTCAAACGCCGGATCGGCGACGAAACGGTTGTCATGGTGCGCTTGACAGAAGATTTTTTGTCAGACCCGCAGGGCTATAAACCCACCAAAAAACAAAGTGCGGTTGTGGATTTTCTCGCCGATGTCACTTCGGCATCCTTGAAGGAGATTGCGTATTATACCGGCGTTACCCGTAATGTGACGGACAATTTGGTGAAATCCGGAATTTGCGAATACTTTGAATGTGAAACCTTCCGGAATCCGTATGAAGACGTCTGCACACAAACGGAATCGGAGATTCATCTGACTTCCGGGCAGGAAGCGGTCTATCGCGGTCTGCATGACCTGGCAGCCAATGATTCTGCGGAAGTAGCATTGCTGCACGGAGTTACCGGTTCCGGAAAGACGCTTGTGTATCTGAAACTTGCGATGGATATGGTGCAGGCGGGAAAATCTGTCATCATTATGGTGCCGGAAATTTCCCTGACGCCGCAGACGGTGGCACGCTTTCATGCGTATTTCGGGGACAAGGTTGCCGTGATGCACAGTGGATTTACCCTGGCACAGCGCATGGATGAGTGGAAACGCATCAAAAGCGGCATGGCCAAAGTAGTAGTGGGAACCCGATCGGCGATTTTTGCTCCGCTGGATAACGTCGGCTTGATCGTAATCGATGAAGAACAGGAACACACCTATAAATCGGAATCGACTCCGCGGTTTTCCGCTCATGAAGTAGCGAAATTCCGTGCATTGCAGCATCGGGCACTGTTGCTTTTGTCGTCAGCTACACCGAGCGTGGAAAGCTATTATTATGCCAAAACCGGAAAATATCGGTTGTTTGAACTGGAAAGCCGTTATGCGCAGGCACAGCTTCCCGACGTCTATATTGTGGATATGTCAACTGCCCCCAAGGCGGGGACCGCTACTCAGTTCAGCAAAAAACTGCTGGATGAAATCGGCGAGAATCTGACACGCGGGGAACAGTCGATATTGCTGCTGAATCGACGCGGCTATAACACCTCGCTGACGTGTGCGAAATGTAATCAGACGATTCTTTGCCCGAATTGCTCGATTGCCATGACCTATCATGCGGCAAATGATATGCTCATGTGCCATTACTGTTCCTATTCCGAAAAAGTCCCCGCCCAATGTCCGAATTGCGGACACGAGTTTTTGCGGCATAACGGCGCCGGAACGCAGAAAATCGAAGAAGAATTGCAGACCTGCTTCCCGCAGGCAAGTATCCTTCGCATGGACATGGACACCACACTGAAAAGAATGGCGCATGAGGAATACTTTCAGAAATTTGCCCGTCATGAATACGACATCATGATCGGCACACAAATGGTTTCCAAAGGGCTTGATTTTGAAAATGTCACCTTGGCAGCGGTTCTGAATGTGGATCAGTCGCTGTATGCCAACGATTTTCGCGCATTTGAACGTACTTTTTCGCTCATCACACAAGTGGTGGGAAGAAGCGGACGCGGGAGTCTGCGCGGACGGGCAGTGATTCAGACCTATTTGCCGGACAATCCGGTGATTCAATTGGCTTCCAAACAGGACTATAAAGCATTTTTTGAGGAAGAAATTGCCAATCGCCGTGCAATGGTGTTTCCGCCTTTTTGCGATCTGTGTCAGATTTCTTTCAACGGAAGTGAACAAAAAGAGGTTATTCGTGCGGCAAATCTGTTCACGAAGCAAATGACCGAAATTCTGCGCATGGCTTATCCGAATCTTCCGATGAAGATTATCGGACCGGTGCCGTGTACAGTAGAAAAAATGAACAATAAGTTCCGCTATAAAATTGTGCTCAAATGCAAAAATAATAAAGAATTTCGCGAGTTTATCTCGCGCTTGCTCCTGAAAACTCTTTCTGAAAAGGAGTATCAGCATGTGTCGGTAGTGGCGGATATCAATCCNNCCATATAATACAGGAGGATTTATGGCAATCAGAACAATTGTGAAAGAGGGCGACGAAGTACTTCGCAAAGTATGCCGTCCTGTGGAAAAATTTGATCAGAAACTCAACGACCTGATTCAGGATCTGGCAGATACCATGTATCAAGCAAACGGTGTCGGCTTGGCAGCTCCGCAGGTGGGAATCCTCAAACGCGTGGCGGTTGTGGATGTCGGTGACGGACTTTTTGAATTTATCAATCCGCGGATAGTTGAGTCATCCGGTGAACAGATCGGTACTGAAGGCTGTCTGTCCTGCCCCGGTGTGTGGGGAACGGTAAAGCGTCCGAACGTGGTAACCGTGGAAGCCTACGACAGAAACGGTGAGCGTTTTTTGCTGACAGCCAACGAACTTTTTGCACGGGCAATTTGTCATGAATTTGATCATCTGGACGGAAAACTGTTCAAAGATTTTGTGATTGAGTATGTGTCCGAGGACTGATTTGTGTAAAGGAGATGACCTTTATAAAAGTACTGTTTATGGGAACTCCGGAATTTGCAGTTCCTTCCTTAAAAGCTCTTATTGAAGCGGGATATTCCGTTGTCGGGGTTTATACACAACCGGATAAACCAAGGGGAAGAGGATATAAATTGCTGCCTACTCCTGTAAAGGAAGTGGCTTTACAGAATGATATTCCCATTTTTCAACCCGCTACCCTGAAAACCCCCGAAGTGCAGGCGCAGATTCGTGAACTGGCGCCCGATCTGATTGTTGTCGTGGCGTACGGGAAAATTCTCCCGAAGGCGGTTTTGGATATTCCACCCTTTGGTTGTGTCAACGTTCATGCTTCGCTGCTTCCGAAATATCGCGGCGCCGGTCCGATTCAGTGGAGTATCCTCAACGGAGAAAAAGAGACCGGGGTAACAACGATGTACATGGCGGAGGGATTGGATACAGGTGATATTATCCTGCAATCGAGAACACCGATTCTTCCGGACGAAACCGCAGGCGAACTTCACGATCGTCTGTCAATACTTGGCGCACAGTGCCTGATCCATACCTGCAAACTGATTGAAAAAGGTGAAGCACCGCGTGAAAAGCAGCGCGATGAGCTTTCCAGCTATGCGCCGATGCTCAATAAAAGTCTTTGTCCCTTAGATTTCTACAAGACCGCACGTGAAGTGCATGACCAGATTCGCGGTTTGTCGCCGTGGCCGGTCGCTTGCACCACATATCGCGGAAGAACATTGAAACTGCACCGTACCCATATGACCGATATCTCTGCAAAGGAAGCCTTTCCCGGTACGGTTCTTTGCTGCGGCTCGCACCTGTTGGTTTTCTGCAGTGATTATGCATTGGAGATTGACGAACTTCAGTTGGAAGGCGGAAAACGTCTGTCGACGACAGAGTTTTTGTGTGGACATTCATTTCCGACCAATACGGTTCTCGGAAGATAACACGGAGGTGTCAAGATGCCCTTTTATTATTATGATTATTACTATTTGATCCTCGTAGTACCTGCTTTGCTGATTTCTTTATGGGCGCAGTTCAAGGTATCGTCTACTTTTAATCGTTATAACAACGTATTTTCCTGTCGCGGCTATACGGCGGCACAAATTGCCAGAACCATTTTGGATGCCAACGGACTGCAAAATGTGCGGATAGAGCGTGTGGCAGGGAAACTGACCGATCATTACGATCCGCGCGCCAATGTCATTCGTCTTTCGGACAGTGTTTATGACAGTACTTCGGTTGCGGCAATCGGCGTTGCCGCACATGAGAGCGGTCATGCAGTGCAGTATGCGGTCGGCTATTCGCCAATCAAACTGCGCAACGCCATTATTCCGCTGACCAACATCGGTTCTACACTTTCCATGCCGCTGCTTTTGCTGGGATTGATTTTTTCTTTCCGTCCTCTGATTATCGGCGGAATTCTGCTTTTCTCTTTGGTGGCACTGTTTCAGCTGATTACGTTGCCGGTGGAATTTAACGCCAGCAACCGTGCTTTGCAAATTCTTCAAACCGGGAATTATCTTTCGGACGATGAACTGGTCGGCGCCAGAAAAACGCTTTCGGCAGCTGCAATGACTTATGTTGCGGCTCTGCTTGTTTCTTTGATGCAGCTTTTGAGACTGATCCTGCTGTACGGAAGACGAAACAAAGATTAAGGGGAACATTGCTTGAAAACAGCTCGACAGATTGCCTTTGAGGCGTTACTTAAAATTGAATCCGGAAAAGGATATTCCAATATTGTGACGGATTCTGTGATCGTGCGAATGACGGATGATAAACGAGATGCCGCTTTTGCGGTAGCCTTGACTTATGGGGTGATTGAGCGTCAATTGAGCCTTGATTTTATTATTGCCGCCAACTCGTCCAAACCGATCCGCGCCTTGCAGCGAAGCGTGCTGACTGTTCTGCGCATGGGCGTTTTTCAGCTTTACTTCATGGATTCTGTAACACCCAATGCCGCCGTCAATGAGAGTGTGGAGCTGATCAAACACGCAGGTTGTGCAAAAGCCGCGGGATTTGTCAATGCGGTGCTTCGCGCCTGTGCGCGCTCCTTTGATTTTGAAAAGGCACTTTCACGGATTGACGATCCGATAAAGCAGATGAGCGTTCGCTACTCTTGCCCGTCTTGGTTGGTGCAGGACTGGATGGAACGCTACGGTTCGGAGCGCACCGAACGTTTTTTGACACGGAGTGTCGGAAAACCGCCGCTGTATATCCGCACCAATACGCTTTTGATCGATGACGATTCGTTGATTGCCGCTTTGGAAAAAGAAAATATGTCTGCGCGTAAGGTCGCTTTTCCGGAGCATTGCCTGGTTCTTGAGTCGGGACTTCACCCGGAAACCTCCGAATGTTTTCAAAAGGGGTGGTTCCACGTGCAAGACAGGGCTTCTCAGCTGTGTGTGTATTATGCCGACATCCGCGAGAACGATACGGTGACGGATGTTTGCAGCGCCCCCGGAGGAAAAGCGTTCACGGCGGCACAGTACATGAAGGATCACGGGACGCTTCGGGCGTTTGACTTGCATTCGAACCGTGTACGGTTGATCTCGGAGGGAGCAGAGCGGCTGCACATCCGTTGTTTGGAGGCGCAAGTCCGTGATGCTTCGATTGCTGACGGAATCGGGGCTGATTCGGATGTGGTGCTTTGCGACACGGTTTGTTCCGGATTCGGAGTGATTCGCCGCAAGCCGGAAATCAAGTATAAATCGCAGCAGGAAATTGCCCGATTGCCCGAAATTCAGTATCAGATTCTTTCAACATCCTGCAGATATGTGAAAAACGGCGGTACGCTGATGTACTCTACCTGTACGGTGCAGCGGGAAGAAAATGAGGAAGTGGTGCTGCGTTTTCTTGAGGAAAATCCGGATTTTCGGGAGGAAAAGCGCCTCACCATGTTCGGTGACGAAGAAGATTCCGACGGATTTTTCCTGTGCAAAATGCGAAAGGTGCGGTAAACTTTGAAAAAAGATATCAAATCCATGACTTTGGAACAGTTGACGAAAGAGTTGACGGCGTTTGACATGAAGTCCTTTCGTGCTCGCCAGATTTTCGGATGGCTTCATCGGAAGCAGGTGCTGTCTTTTGATGAAATGACGGATCTGAGCCTTTCCGCGCGGGAGCTGCTGAAGGAAAATTTCACGATCAATAAGCTGGAAATCCGACGCAAACTGGTTTCAAAAATTGACGGCACGGTAAAATATTTGTTTGAATTGACAGACGGAGAGTGCATAGAAAGCGTTGTGATGCGCTATAATCATGGTAATACCATTTGCATATCTTCCCAGGTCGGGTGTCGGATGGGTTGCCGCTTCTGTGCTTCGACACTGGCGGGAAAGGTACGCGATCTGATGCCGTCGGAAATGATTGACCAGATTTATACGGCAAGCCGTGACCTGGGAGAAGAAATCTCCAATGTGGTGATGATGGGCATCGGGGAGCCGTTGGA
>DLVP01000099.1:7937-8425 GCA_003445125.1 Oscillospiraceae bacterium
TTGTAAGGAAGGAATTAATACAAGTTTAAGACATTTGTCCTTGTCAACCTGCGGAGTTTGTGATAAAATATATGAATTAGCAGGGAAAAAACTGCAATTGACGCTTTCCATCTCCCTTCATGCACCGAATGATGAAATACGCGATCGGATCATGCCGGTGAATCATAAATGGAAAGTGGCAACACTGCTTGAAGCCTGTAAGTATTATATAAAAATGACAGGGCGTCGGATATCTTTTGAATATGCGATGATCCGCGGGGTGAATGACAGTGATGAGTGCGCCAGCCAGTTGGCATCTCTGCTATCCGGGATGCTTTGCCACGTTAATCTGATTCCGATCAATGGCATGGCGGAGCGCGGGTTCAAAAAGAGTGATAAGTACAGGATACAGCGTTTTGTGGATATCCTGACAAGCCAAGGAATAACCACCACCGTGCGCAGAAAGCTCGGGGTGGATATTGAGGCGGCGTGCGGACAGTTGCGGCGGG
>DLVP01000099.1:8473-10859 GCA_003445125.1 Oscillospiraceae bacterium
TCGCAACCATAAAGGAGTGGACAGTATGATTGATGCAGTCGGAAAGAGCGATATCGGACGGGTGCGCAAAGCAAATCAGGACGCTTACCATATTGGAAAAGCGTCGGAAAATATGCTTTGGTCCGTGGTTTGCGACGGCATGGGAGGAACCAACGGAGGAAACGTGGCAAGCCTTGTGGCAGTCGGAGCAATTTCGTCAAGCATCGATAAGAATTATCACGACGAAAAAGACGATCTTTCTGTACGCAATATGCTCATGACCGCTGTGATTGGTGCCAATACGCAGGTGTACCAGAAGTCCAGATCCACACCGGAGCTTTCCGGAATGGGAACTACTGTGGTGCTTGCTTTGGTGCGGGAAAATAAAGCGTTTGTGGTTCATGCTGGCGACAGCCGTGCATACCATTTGACACGTGAAGGCATTTCGCAGGTCACGAAAGATCATACAGTGGTACAGTATCTGCTGGAAACAGGAGAACTGACAAAGGAAGAAGTGAAGAATCATCCGAAAAAACACTTGATTACACGCGCTTTGGGCGTGGAGGAAAGCGTGGACGCAGATTACAATGAATTTGAAGTTTCTGTGGGAGATAAATTGGTTCTGTGTACCGACGGATTGACCAATATGGTCAGCGAAGGGGAAATTCAACATATTGTTGCCCAGAACGTCGCGGCGGATGCCACAGATGCGTTGGTGGAGCTTGCAAACGAACGCGGAGGCAACGATAATATTACCGTAGTTATCATCGAGATCAACTGAGATACGAAATTGGAATCAGGAGTGTAACTTGATGGATAAGTATATAGGGAAAAAGCTGGATGGCCGCTATGAAATCCTTGAGTTGATCGGTGTCGGCGGTATGGCGAATGTGTATAAAGCACACGATGCAATCGAAGATCGCATCGTTGCCGTGAAAATTCTGCGGGATGAGTTTTTGTCCAATGAGGAATTTTTGCGTCGGTTCAAGAATGAATCCAAAGCAATTTCGCTTCTTTCACATCCGAATATTGTAAAAATTTATGATGTCAGCTTCAGTGATAAAGTACATTCCATTGTCATGGAGTATATTGACGGAATCACGCTGAAGGAATATATTGAGCAGCAAAAAGTGTTGAACTGGCGCGAAACCGTGCATTTTACCGTGCAGATTCTGCGCGCTTTACAGCACGCCCATGATCGCGGAATCATTCACCGCGACATCAAGCCCCAGAATATCATGCTTTTGCAGGACGGGACAATCAAGGTGACCGATTTCGGCATCGCCCGATTTACCCGCAGCGAAACGCGGACAATTACCGATAAAGCCATCGGTTCGGTGCATTATATCAGTCCCGAACAGGCATACGGAAAGCCTGTGGACGGCAGAAGCGATATCTATTCGGTTGGTATCATGATGTATGAAATGCTTACCGGGCGGCTGCCTTTTGAGGCGGACAGTGCCGTAAGCGTGGCACTTCAGCAGATTCAGGTGACGGCAACAAAGCCGCGTCAGATCAATCCGGACATTCCGATCGGCTTGGAACAGATTACGCTGAAAGCCATGGAAAAGGATATCGACCGACGCTTCAATTCCGCGGCGGAGATGCTGCGGTATCTGGAAGAATTCAAAAAAAATACATCGATTGTATTTGATAACCTTTCGTCCGATTCGCCGATAAAAGAGCCGAAAACGACGGAAATGAATACTCGCCCGACAAAAAAACGTCCGGAAAAACGCCCGGCTCCTCCCACGACGGCAGGGAAGGCGGCAGAAGAAAAATCGCCTGCGATGTCAATTATTTCCGGAGTTGCCACGGGATTTATTATCTCCGCATTGCTGTTTGTGGTTGCCATGCTTGTGGTTGCCAATCCTTTCGGAACGGTCGAAACGATCAAAGCACCGAATTTTGACCATATGACGGTTTCCGAGGCAAGAAATAAGTACCCGCGATTGAATTTTTATATTGAGGAAGAACAATACTATTCCGGCTATGCCCAGGGCGAAATTTATTCGCAGAAACCCGCAGCAGACAAGGAAATCCGCGCCAATACTACGATCAATATCAAAGTCAGTCTCGGAACACAAATGGTGAAAATTCCGGATCTGTACGGTGAAGATTCGGTCTATGCGCTGAATCAGTTGAAAAAGGATTTTAAAGTGACCGAAGTGAGGACTTTCAGCAATACCGTAGCGGAAAATCATGTCATTAAGACGGTTCCCGCAAGATTACAGGAAGCACCGCTCGGCTCAACCGTTCAGGTGTATATCAGCATGGGCTCCGATCAACTGCCGGTGGAAGTTCCTGATCTGTATGGATTGACGGTGGATGAAGCCAGGGAAAATCTCCGTGCCAACGGTCTGGATATCGGGACGATCACGCCGGTCAAGAGCAGCCGACCGGAAGG
>DLVP01000043.1:0-8625 GCA_003445125.1 Oscillospiraceae bacterium
GGGGCGAATCGATATGCGCCGCCACAATGCGCACGCCCTCTTTCAGCGGCTTTTTGCCGATGACCGCCAGAATCACCGCTTTGCCGCGGTTGTTATAATACACACGGTCGCCCGCCTGATAGGTGTGATCGGGATCATACGGCACAAAGCCCTTCTTCTCCGCGAGCTTCACCGCATAGGAAACGGCTTCGCGCTCGGTTTTGGCATGGTCCAGAAAAACTTTGTAGTCCTCGCAGAAATCGTCTGCCTTTTTCATTTCGGCATCCGTGAGCTTTTCGCCCGCATTGACGGGCTTATAGGAAAGCTCTTCACTCAAAAGCTGTCCTTCGGTTTTCTCTGTTTTCATGACTTCGTCTCCTTTTCAAAATAAAGTTCTTCATATCTATCCTTCGCCTCGCAGACCGTATGGAGATACCAATTGGTGTCCGCGTAGGGCGTAGTGACAATGTTTTTTCCGTCGGGGGCGCAGGAGCTGTCCTCCAGCCACTGCCGTGTCACTCCCCAACCTGCATGATAGGCGCACAGGGCGTTGTTGACCGTGCCGAACCGTTCCAGAAACGCGGACAGCAGGTACACCCCGTAGGTAATATTGGTTTTCGGGTCGAACAGGTCGTCATAGGTATCGTCCTTGAAATCCGCGCCGAGCTTCGACTGCGCCCATTCAAAGGTCGGCTCGGTGATCTGCATCAGTCCCCGTGCGCCGATCGATGACACCGCTTCGGGCTGAAACCCGCTTTCGGTGCGGATTACGGCATACACCAGCGCGGGATCGACGCCGTAAGTCTCTGCGATCGGCTCCACCAATTCGGCATAGGTGCGCGGGTAGGAAGCGGCTTCGTACCGCTTGGAAGATTTCAGAAACAAAATTGCCGCCGCAATCAGCAGCACGGTCAATCCCGCGATTACCGCCGCAGTTTTTCTTTTGCTCACGCGCCCGCCTCCCTTCAAAGGTCAAACACTTCCCGGATTCTTTTTTCCAACGCTTCCCAGTCGCCGTTGTTTTCAATTACCTCGTCGCAATGCGTGCGGAAAAACGCCTCGCTTTTCTGCGCGTTCATGCGCGCCTTCGCGGCGTCCGCGGTCAGCCCGTCGCGCGAAACAATCCGCTCGTACCGTCGGTTTTCGTCCGCCACCACGCCGACCGTGCGGGTGCAGATTTTGTCCAGCCCGCTTTCAAACAGCGTCGGTGCGTCCAGCACCGCCACCGCCGCGCCGTTTTTCTCGGCTTTTTCAAGTTGCCGGCGGATGTCGGCGATGATATGGGGAAAAAGAATCGATTCCAGCTGTTTTCGTTTGGCTTCGTCCGCAAACACAAGGCTGCCCAGTGCGCGGCGGTTCAGGGTTCCGTCCGCAGACAGCATTTCCTTTCCGAACGCGGCGATCACTTCCTTAAGCGCCGCCGTGCCCGGTTCCGTCACCGCGCGGGACACCCGATCAGCATCGATGCACACCGTGCCGTGCGCCCGCAGCCACGCAGCGACCGTGCTTTTACCCGCGCCGGTCTGCCCCGTCAGTCCGATGATCTTCATCCAGATCCACCACCTCAAATCCTGCCGCGCGAATCAGTCGGTTATACACCGCCAGCCCCACGCCGTCCCGATCGGGGGTATGCGCATACACCGTCTGCACCCCGTCCTCGTCCGTTTGGCGCAAAATTTCAAACAGCAGATGCGCCTGTGTGAGATGGTCGGCTTTTTTGCCCCACCGATACACCCGAAAGCCCTCCGGCGGATTGTCCTCGTCAAAGCACAGCGCCGCTGCGCCCTCTGTCCTGCAAGTCTGAAGATACGCCCGAAATGCGGCGGCGCTTCCCGTCAGCATCAGCACGTGCGCGCGGGGGGCGTAGTGCTTGTATTTCATGCCCGGCGATGCAACCTTCGCGCGCGGGTCGATTTTTTCGGTCACGGCGCGGTCGATTTCCAGTTCTCCCAGCACCCCGCGCAGCTGCTCGGCAGTCACGGCGCCCGGCCGCAGCAGACGCGGAACTTCTCCCGCAATCGTCACCACGGTGGACTCCACGCCGAACTTACACTCTCTGCCCTTCACCAGTGCGTCCACCTTGCCGTCAAGGTCATGTAGGCAATGCTCAAACGTCGTCGGACTCGGATGTCCCGACAGGTTTGCCGACGGCGCTGCCAACGGCACACCCGCCGCCGTAATGATTGCCTGCGCCGTCGGATCGGACGGAAAGCGCACGGCGACGGTATCCATGCCGCAGGTCACCTCGTCGGGAACGAGCGCGCTTTTTTTGTTGATGACCGTCAGCGGTCCGGGCCAGAACGCTTCGGCAAGCCGATTCATGCGTTCGGTTCGTTTTTCATTCAGCGCATCGATCTGTTCAAGTGCGGAAATATGCACGATCAGCGGATTGTCCTGCGGACGTCCCTTGGCTTCAAAAATTTTTTTCACCGCTGCGCCGTCCAGCGCATTGGCGGCAAGTCCGTAGACGGTTTCGGTCGGAATCGCGACCAGTCCGCCGTTTCTCAGAATTTTTCCCGCTTCGGCAATGCCTTGTTCGTCGGGAAGCAATATACGGGTTTTCATATCATTCCTCCGCCTGCAATTTCAGCCGTTCGGCGCGATCCGCGGTAATCAGTGCGTCGATAATTTCGTCCAGATCGCCGCTGAGCACCTGATCGAGCTTATACAGCGTCAGATTGATGCGGTGATCAGTCACGCGGCTCTGCGGGTAGTTATAGGTGCGGATGCGTTCGCTGCGGTCGCCCGTACCCACCTGCGTGCGCCGTTCGGCGGCGATTTTGTCGGTCTGTTCCTTCATGGCGCGTTCGTACAGCCGCGAACGCAGCACCTTCATCGCTTTATCCTTATTCTTATACTGGCTCCGTTCATCCTGGCACTCCACCACCGTACCGGTCGGCAGATGGGTAATGCGGATCGCGGACTCGGTTTTATTCACGTGCTGTCCGCCCGCGCCGCCCGAACGGTAGGTGTCGATCTGCAAATCGGCGGGGTTGATTTCAAATTCCACTTCCTCCGCTTCGGGGAGCACCGCCACGGTGACGGTCGAGGTATGAATCCGCCCGCCCGCTTCGGTTTCGGGTACACGCTGGACGCGATGCACGCCGCTTTCAAATTTCAATCGCGAATACGCGCCCTCGCCTTCGATCGAAAAGCTGATTTCCTTGATACCCGAAAGCTCGGTTTCGTTGAGGTTGAGCACCTCGCATCGGAAGCCGCGGCGTTCGGCATACATCGTATACATCCGATACAGCACCGCCGCAAACAATGCCGCTTCCTCACCGCCCGCGCCGCCGCGAATCTCCACAATCACGCTGCGGTCGTCATTTTTGTCGCGCGGCAAAAGCAGCACCTTCAGTTCCTCCGAGAGCTGTTCGCACTTCTCCCGTGCGCTTTTGAGCTGATCCTCCGCCATTTCGCGGAAATCCTTCTCCAATCCGCCCGCTTCCAGCAGTTCATGCGCCTCGTCGGCATCTTTTTTTGCCGCGCAATATTGCTCATAGGTCTCCACCAGCGGGGTCAATTCCTTATATTCGCGCATCAGTGCCTTATACTGTGCCTGCTAGCTCACCACCGACGGATCGGTCAGCCGTTCGGCAATTTCCGCGTGCGGCCGGCTCACAAACTGCAATTTATCAAACATCCGATTCGTTCCTTTCGGGTCTTACAAGCGTTTTGACGGACTTTTCCGCCTTATGGCGCGGCACCATGAACTCGCGCCCGCACTTTTCGCACCGCAGCTTGAAATCCATGCCCGACCGCAGCACCAAAAAACGGGAATTTCCGCAAGGGTGCGGCTTTTTCATCACCAGCACATCGCCGACCTGCACATCCATCCGCGCTCACCTCTCTGTCATTTCACAGACTTATTATACCTTTTTTTTACTGCGAAATCAAGAATTTTCAGGGATTTAAAAAAAAGACTTGCATTTTTGTTTTGTTTGTGGTAACATAGACGTGTTATCGATATTGGTATTGGTATGCCCGTTCTCAAAATGACGGCAACCGCGCTTTTTTGGCGCGTGTCAGATAGCAATTCTGACCTTGGAGGTGAATGTGATGAAATCCGGAATCCATCCCGACTATAAGCCCACGACGATCAAGTGTGCTTGCGGAGCTGTTTACGAAACTTCTTCCACCCGTCCGAATATCACGGTGGAAATTTGTTCCAAGTGCCATCCGTTCTTTACGGGTAAGCAGAAGCTCGTTGACTCTGCCGGTCGTATCGACAAGTTCAACAAGCGTTTCAACCTGGGCAAGTAAAAAATGCCAACACAAAGCCGTTGTCGATGACAACGGCTTTTTTGTTTACGGAGGGGTTATGACCGAATACATCACTGTGAAACAAGCCGCCGAAGCGGAGTTTGAAGAAAAACGCTCGCGCTTCATCGGCTACGTCTCCCCCGCAAAAACCGCCGAAGAAGCTCTTGCTTTCGTCGCGAAAATCAAAGCTATGCACAAGCAGGCGACGCACAACGTCTGGGCATACAACCTCAGAGACGGCTCTAGGCGTTACAGCGACGACGGCGAACCGCAGGGTACGGCGGGCATCCCGGTGCTGGAGGTGCTGACCAAAAGCGGCGTGCAGGATGCGGCGGTCGTGGTCACGCGCTATTTCGGCGGGATTCTGCTCGGTGCGGGCGGATTGGTGCGTGCCTACGGGCAGGGCGCGAAGCTCGCGCTGGACGCAGGCGGAATTGTTGTAATGACCGCCTGTGCCGATTTTTCTCTGACTGCCGACTATGCCGCTTACGGCAAAATTTCCTATGCGCTGGACGGATTTTCGGCAAAAGAAATCCGTGCCGATTTCGGAGAAGCCGTCGAAATGACCGTGCGTGTGCGGGAAAAAGACGAAGCGGCGTTTCTCGACGGAATACGAGAGCTTACGGCGGGACGCGTGGTTCCGGCGCTCGTTTCCCGCGAATTCTGCCCGTTTTAACACAAGGAGGAAGCGACTGTGATCATTCTTATCACCGGCGCGACCCACACCGGAAAAACCGTGTGGGCGCAGAAACTGATGGAAAAGTACAAAATTCCGTATCTTTCGGTCGATCACCTCAAAATGGGACTGATCCGCAGCGGCATGACCGATCTCACCCCGGAGGACGACGATCGGCTGACCGACTTTCTCTGGTCCATTGTGCGGGAAATGATCAAAACCGCCATTGAAAACCGACAGTCGATGATTGTGGAAGGGAGCTACCTTCCGTTTGACTGGAAAAAGGATTTCACGGGAAAATATCTCAAGGACATCCGTTTTCTTTGCCTTGTGTTCACGGAGCATTACATCCGCACGCATTTTGACGACATCGCCGCCCACGCCTGCGATATCGAACAGCGGTTGTCCGACCGTGTGACGGAAGAAGAGCTGATCCTCGAAAACCGCCGTTTTCTGGAGGGATTCCGCGCCCGCGGCTTTGACTGCGAAATCATTGACGAAGAATATCCGGAAATTGACGCATAGAGGAGGAATCGGCGGTGTTATGGGTTGTTCTGATTCTTCTCGGAGTATTTTTGCTGATCGTTCTCACGTCGTACCTCTGCTATCGGCGGGTGTTTTCGGTGCCGAAGCAAAGCCGCGAATCGCTTTTTGAGATGCCGGACACCGAACAGTACACCCCTTACGCCCAAGAAGCCGGGCAGATGATCCGCGACGCGCTCAATATTCCCTATGAGCCGGTGACCATTTCGTCCGACGACGGAACAAAGCTCTTCGGGAAGTGCTATTTTTCCGATGCCCGCGCCCCGTGGATGATTATGTTCCACGGCTACCGAAGCGGCGCGGAACGGGATTTCTGCGGCGGTCTGAAATTCGGCATTGACCGCGGCTTCAACGTGCTGCTTGTCGATCAGCGCGCCCACGGAAAAAGCGAAGGAAAATGCCTTACCTTCGGAATCCGCGAACGGTACGACTGCCTTTCGTGGGTTCGGTATGTGCTCTCACGGGCGGGCGAACACGCGCAGATCGTCCTTTACGGAATGTCCATGGGCGCCGCCACCGTCCTCATGGCAACGGCACTTGGACTGCCGAAGCAGGTGGTCGGCATTGTGGCGGACTGCGGGTACAGTTCGCCGTCCGCCATCATCAAAAAAGTGATCCGCGACATGCGCCTGCCCCTTTTCCCGACTTACGCCTTCGTGCGGCTCGGCGGCATCCTGTTCGGCAGGTTTGATCTTGCCTCGGCTTCCGCCGAAAAAGCCATGGACACCTGTGACATCCCCGTGCTGTTTATCCACGGCGAGGACGACCGCTTTGTCCCCTGTGACATGGGACGCGAAAATTTCCGCCGCTGCCGTTCGGCGGGCAAGGCACTGCTGACAGTGCCGGGTGCGGGACACGGCATGAGCTATATGGCGGACAAAAATGCCTATCTTACCGCCGTTTCGGATTTTTTGGAAAAGACGGTGACCTGTCCGTAAAAAAAAGACTCCGCCTTGCGGCGAAGTCCGTGGTAAAAAGGTTTGTGCGGCATTGCCTCACACCCCGTTTTCAGCATAACACAAAAGCGAAAAAAGTCAAGAGGGAGGCTCGGAAGATGCGAAATATTCTTCGGAAAGCCGCCGCTGTCGCGGCGGGCGCGGTGTTTTTGTTCAGCGCATACAAACTGGGAAGTTATTTTCTCCAAACCCGACACGCAGAGCAAACGCGGGAATCGCTGGAAATTTACCGTCCGTCCCCTGCCTCCTCCCGCGCGGAAGAAGCCGACTCCTCCGTACAGGAAGAATTTTCGGAAATTCTCAGGCTTCGGGACATCAACCCCGACGCGGTCGCGTGGCTGACCGTGGACGGCACGAACATCGACTATCCCGTCGTGCGCGGCGAGGACAACGAATTTTATCTGACACATGATATTTACGGCGAAGAGCTGCCGTCCGGCACGATTTTTCTTGATTTCCGCAACCGCGCCGATTTTTCCGACGGCGTGAACATTTTATACGGACACCAGTTCAAAAGCGGCATCATGTTTGAGGACGTGCGGCGCTTCCGCAAGCAGGATTTTTTTGACTCGCACACCTCCGGCACACTCACTTCCGCGAACCGTCAATACCGTCTCACAACGCGGGCTTTTCTGATCGTCCCTTCCGACAGCCCGCTGTACGGCGCGGATTTCACAAGCAGCACCCTTTCGGACGATTTCAGAAAATTCATCACCGACCATGCCTCTTTCCTCTGCGAGGAGGGATTGGACGGTGCCGAACGCCTGCTGCTGTTGTCCACCTGTACCTATGAATTCAAAGACGCCCGCGCCGTGCTGGTTATGAGCATGAGCGAAGCGTGAACGCACCGCGGACTGTCAATAAACCGTCGGATCGTTAAAATGCGGTATTTTCTGCGTGAGGGCTTCCGACTTTCGTATTTTGCTCTGCAGATCTTAGAATTTTAAGAAAACTCGGAAGTCAAAGATGCTGTCGCATTTTCACTTACTTCGCAGCTCGCGTCCTGCCGTATCTGTATACGCCGACGGACGCGAGCTGCTTGTCTCCGGCGTTTTCTTGACGTCCGACACCCGTCAAAAAACAAGTTTTTTTGACGCGCAGCGGCGCCCGCCGCAAGGCGGGCGCCGATTTTCTTTTTTACAGAGTTTTGCAGTAATGCCGTTTCGCAAGAAGCAGTGCCGAAAGCGCGGCTGCACACCAAACAGCAAAAATCCAGCCTCCGTGTGCCGAAAGAAACGGACTTTCTCCCGTCAAAAGCGTCAATACCGACCACGGACGCAGAAAATCCGCCCCGAAACGAACCGCCGCCGCGGGAAGCACGAGACACACGCACGAAAAAAGCAGTGCCTTTTCGTTGCTTTTCGCCCGCTCGGCAAAAAAGAGGATCAACGACATCACCAGGACCGTCGCCACCGCGCAGACAGCATAAAACACGCCCACAAACGCCCCGACGGACAGCGGAATCCCCTTCAGCATTTCCACGCTTTGACACGGCGCGTTCCAAAGGGCTTCTCCGAGAGCTTGCCGCATACGAAGCCATTCTCTGCCGTAAACACTGCACCAGACAAGGAATGTGACCGAAAGCGCGACAAGCGTCTTTTTCCAAAACAGCACTTCCCGTCCTTGCGGGGTGGCGTGCAAAAGCCTTCGGATGTCGCCGTTTCGGTCGGAGGAAAACAGCGCTGACACACAGACGGTCAGCAGTGCAAGGACGATCAGCGCGTTTCTTTGCCGCAGCCACATTGCCTTCTCGCCGTATATATCGAGAAAACGCACGGGATCGGCAATCCGCCCGCCGCGTCCGATCGCGGTCACCTCTGCCTCCAATCGGTCAAGCGCCGCTTCAAATTTTGCGGGGTCGATTTCGGAGGTTTGCAGCGCCTCGCGCGCATCGGCAAGATAAGCAAAGGTCTCGTCGGTGATTTCGCCTTCGATGTAGGACAGGTACTGACGGTACACCGTTTCTTCCGGCAGGTCATAGGCGGCTGTCTTAAACGGCAGCGCCCGCGTCAGCCATATGCCGGCAATCAGGCACAATCCGCCCATGCTTAAAAACAGGAATTTGTACCATTCCAGCCCGTACAGCCCAAAGCGCCGATGCACGGCATCGCCCATGCGGTTGACCGCACGGATTGCGCCGCCGAGGCGGTCGCGGTTTCCGAACGGAAAGCGCTTTTCGGAAATCCACACCTGCACTGCGGCAAGTAC
>DLVP01000043.1:8647-8946 GCA_003445125.1 Oscillospiraceae bacterium
CCGCAAGCAAAAACGGACGTTTTCCGATCGGGAAAGAAAAGAAATTGATGTTGACATATTCGGTGTACAACCGAAAGGAAAACACGTAGGAAAACACATTGAGGTGCTTCAACAGGCAGAACAGCGACTGCGCGGGGATGAACGCATAAAGCAGATATTCGACGAAAAGCCCCGCCGCCGTCAGCACCCAGCACCACGACAGATGTTCCAGAAATGAAAGGAAAAACCACAGCAGAACGCCAAGCACAAATCCGCACAGCAGCTTGACCGCAAAAAATTCCGCCAAAAAGCCGAGTACC
>DLVP01000126.1 GCA_003445125.1 Oscillospiraceae bacterium
TGTTCTTTGACAGGCTGAGCCGAAGACCCGATGGGTCTTCGGCTCTTTTTTTGAAAAGGGAAAAGGACGCCCCGCCGCCGATTTCATCGGCAGCGGGGCATCTGATTGGGAGGACTCAGTCAAGCTTTCCGTAGAACAGATAGCTTCCGGGTGCGACGTGCTTTGTGCAGTTTCCGAGAATGACGGTCGCCTCCACGGGCGTTTCGATCTCGTAGCGCACGTCGTCTCCTTCGCAGGTGAAGCGGGAGGAGATTTTTCCGTGCGGCGTGTCCAGAGACGCTTCAATCCACGGCAAGCGGCGGTCGGGATGCGGCGCGATAATCGCCTTTTCATAGCCGGGATATTCGGGGTCGGTTTGGATTCCCGCAGCGACGGTGTAGATCCAGTCGAGCACCGAACCGTAGGCATAATGGTTGTAGGAGTTCATGTCGCGGCTCCAGAACGTGCCGTCCTCGCGCACACCGTCCCAGTGTTCCCAGATCGAGGTCGCCCCGTGGTTGACGGGGTACAGCCACGACGGATAGGATTCCTGCAGCAGCAGACTGTACGCAGTGTCGCAGTAGCCGTGTTCGCTCAGCACATGGAGCAGGTACGGCGTACCCACAAAGCCGGTTTGCAGGTGCATTCCGTTTTTGCGGATCATGTCGTCAAGCTCTGCGGCGATTTCCTCCGGACGGTCGGTCAGCCCGAAATTCAGCACCAGCACGTGTTCGGTCTGTGTTTTCGGTGCGGGGAGAGCGGCTTTGAACGCGGCGACAATGTTCGCGTGCAGTTCTTCGTATTTTTTCACATCCCGTCCGAGAATATGTCCCGCACGGATGACGAGAGAGGCGGAGTACGCGTAAAACGCGGAGGCGATGAAATCGGTGTCGGTCGAACCGGTGTAGCTTCCCTCCGGGGCATCCAGACCGAGCCAGTCGCCGAAATGCTTCTGCGAGGCTTTCCACAAAAACAGCACAGAGGTGTCCGAAGTCATGTAGTCCACCCAGCGGCACATCGTGTCGAAATTGTCCTCCAGCACTTTTTTGTCGCCGTAGGCGTTATATACCTGCCACGGAACCATGGTTGCCGCGTCGCCCCAGGCGGTGCTGGTGTGGTTGTCGTTGTAGATTTTCGGGATCATGTCGGGAATCGCGCCGTTTTCCAGCTGATCGGCACGCACGTCGCCAAGCCATTTTTCAAAGAATTTTTTTACGTCGAAATTCAGACACGCCGTGCGGGCAAACACCTGGGCGTCTCCTGTCCAGCCCTGCCGCTCGTCGCGCTGGGGGCAGTCGGTGGGAATGTCAAGGAAGTTGTCGCGCTGTGACCAGAAGGCGTTGGAAATCAGACGGTTGAGCTTTGCGTTCGCCGTGGTGAGCCAACCTGTGCGGCGAAGATCGGAATAGACGGCAATCGCCTTGAAATCGTCGGGATTGATCTCACCCGGAAAGCTGTCCAGACGCAGATAACGGAAGCCGTAGAACGTGAAGTGCGGCTTATAGGTCTGCTCTCCGTCGCGGCAGAGATAGGTCACCTTGGATTTGGCGGTGCGGTAGTTGTCGTTGTAGAAGTTTCCTTCGTAATCCAGCACCTCGGCGCAGGAGATTTCCACACGGTCGCCAGCTTTGGCGCACACGGTGAACTGCGGATAGCCCACGATGTTCTGCCCGAAATCCAGCACGCGTTCGCCCTTCGGCGTGAGAATCACTTCTTTGACCGAGAGAATCTCGTGTTCGTGAATTTCTTCGCCGATCTGCGGCAGAAGAATCCGTTTGTCCAGGTCGGCAATGCGCACGGGGACACCGGCAGCCGCGGCGGCAGTCGCGTCAAAGGTTTCGCCGTCGTAGAGGTCGTTGAACACCGTAGCGGTCGCGCAGACCCCCCACGAAGCGTCCGAATAGACGGTTTCGCGGGTGCCGTCGGTATATTCAAGAGACAATTCGGCAATCATGGCACAGGGCTTATGGAAGTAGTCGCCGCGTCCGGCGGACATACGGCTGTGGAACCATCCCTTGCCCACCTCCACCGTGAGCAGATTGTCGTTTTTTGCAAGTTTGGTCACATCATAGGTCTGGTATTGCTGGCGGTAGCCGTAATCCGTGCATCCGGGCGCGAAGATGAATTTTCCGACGCGGCGGTCGTTGATCCGTGCTTCGTAAACGCCGTTGGCGGTCAGGGAAAGTACCGCGGATTTCAGTTCTTTTTTCAGAGAAAAGCGTTTGGAAAAACGCAAAACACCGTCGCAGTCTTTTTCGGGCGAGGCGATCCAAAAGGCATTTTCAAACATGGAATAACCTCCTTTACAGCTTCAGTATATCAGCCCGCCGCGGGAAATGCAAGCGTCGCGCAAAAACAGTCAAAAAAGGACAGGATTTACCGACGAAAAAAATCTCCCGCCGCGGTTGAAACCGGGGGTAATCTGTGGTATACTGAAAGGGTTGGGACAGGAGGACGGAAATGGAAACACTCAAACGGTTGCTGGAAGAGGAAGAAATCACCCAATGGGGCGTTTGCCGTCTGGCGGATACCCTGCCGCTGATTGACGAAACCACGCCGCTCCCTGCGCACGCGCAGAGCGTGATCGTCTGCCTGTTTCCGTATGATACGGGCGATCTGCCCGACCGAAATATTTCACGTTATGCGACCGTCCCGCCCTATCCGCAGCTTTTGAAAAATATTCTGGAACGCGTCTGCAAAAAACTGCGCGCACGCTACCCTGAACATTCGTTTGCGGCGTTCGCGGGCGATTCGCCGATCCGCGAGGTGCGGGCGGCACAGCAGGCGGGCGTCGGCGTGATCGGAAAAAACAGGCTGCTGATCAATGAAGAATACGGCTCGTTTGTGTTCATCGGAGAAATTGTTACCGATCGAAAATACCCGTATGCCGTGCCGAAGGGCGGTTGTTCCGGATGCGGCAAATGCGAAGCCGCGTGTCCCGGAAAGGCGCTGCACGACGGAAGGGTGGACGTGACGCACTGCCTGTCGTATCTCACGCAGAAGCCCGAACCGCTGACCGAAGAGGAAGAAGCCCTGGTGAAGAAAAGCGGCATTGTCTGGGGCTGTGACGTGTGTTCCGAGGTTTGCCCGATGAATCAAACCCGGAAGAGAAGCCGGATGAAGGCGTTTTGCGAGCGGGTGATTGCCCGCGCGTGCGAACCGCAAAATGACGAGGAGATTCGTGACCGTGCGTTCGGTTGGCGCGGTGCAGAGGTTCTTCGCCGCAATCTGAAATTGGTGGAGGGGGATAAAAATGATTGAATTTGTGAATCCTCAGAACCGTGAAAAATATGAGCAGTTTGTTTCCACGCATCCGCACGGCGGATTTACGCAGTCGCTGAAATGGCATGAGGCGAAAAAGGGCTGGGGCTGGGAAGCCTTCATGGCAACGGACGACACCACGGGTGAGGTGCGCGGCGCACAGCTCGTGCTGATCAAAACACTGCCGTTCGGATTTTCGTTTTTGTATTCACCGCGCGGTCCGGTCTGCGACTGGGAGGACGAAGCGGTGATGGACGAGCTGCTGGGCGCGGTGAAAGCGCTGGCGAAAAAGTATAAGGCATATCGCTACACCATGGATCCCGAACTGCCGGAGGAAAACACGGCAGTGACCGACCGCCTGCTGAAAAAAGGATTTTCGCTGTTCAAAGGCGGCGAAAGCGGACTGGAAGCGATTCAGGCAAGATTTAACTATCAGCTCCCCATTGCCGACAAGGACTGCGACGAGCTGCTGATGTCGTTTCATTCCAAAACGCGGTACAATATCCGCGTTGCCATCAAGCACGAGGTGGAGGTGCGCGTCTGCGGCGAAGAAGCGCTGGAGGATTTTGCGCGGCTGATGGCAAAAACGGGCGAGCGCGACGGCTTTGTCACACGCCCGAAGGAATACTTCAAAACCTTTCTGGATGCGCTCGGCGAGAATGCGCGGCTGTATATGTGCTATTATCGGGGACAGCCCGTGTCGGGCGCAATCAGTGTGTTCTATGCGGGAAAGGCGTGCTACGTCTACGGTGCGTCGGACAACGAACACCGCAATGTCATGCCCAATTATCTCATGCAGTGGGAAATGATCCGTTACGCGAAATCCCTCGGCTGCACGCTGTATGATTTTCAGGGCGTTTCGGGCAATCTCCGCGAGGACGATCCCGAATACGGACTGTATCGGTTCAAAAAAGGCTTCAACGGTTTTCTGGCGGTGTATGCGGGCGAGTTTTCGCTGGTGTTCAAGCCGCTGGTGGATCGCGGCGTGACGTGGGCGGATCACCTGCGGTGCGCACTGAGAAAAATCGGACATTAAGCGAAAGGCGGGCGCGGACATGGAGTTTCTGGAAAACGAAAAAGCAAAAGCCATGCTGCATGACATGACCGTCCACGGACGCGCAAGCCATGCGGTGCTTTTGTGCGGCAGCCGCGGCACGGGGAAAAAGCTGTTTGCGCGGTATCTGGCGGCGGCGTATCTCTGCGAAAAGAATCCGCCGTGCTTTTCCTGCACTTCCTGCAAAAAGGTGCTTGCGGGACTGCACCCGGATGTGCGGGAGATCACGCAGTACACAAAACCGCGGTCGTTTCCCGTGGACGAGGTGCGCCGCGTCCGAAAGGAAGCCTATATTTCTCCGAACGAGGGCGCCTGCCGCGTGTTTATTCTGGCAAATTTGGAAAGCATGGGGCAGGAAGCACAGAATGCCCTGCTGAAAATCATCGAGGAGCCGCCCGAACACGCACGATTCATTTTTACGGCACAAGACACCGGCGCGGCGCTTCCCACGGTGCTTTCCCGCGTGGTGACCGTGCCGATCGCGCCGATTTCAGAAGCGGCGGCATTGCACGAGGTGCGCCGCCTTTGCCCGCAGGCAGACGAAGCGGCAATTGCGCTGGTCAATCGCTTTTTCCCGGGGAATATCGGACGGATGACGGAAGCGCTGAACACACCGGAGCTTCTTGGCGAGGCGGCGGATGCCGCAGCAGCGCTCGAAAGCGTGAAGCGAAACGATCGGTACGAAACGCTCCGGTTGCTGACACAGAAAGCGTCCTCCAAACTGCTCGGTGATTTTCTGGACGATCTGGAAATTCTGTCGGAGCGGTCGCTCGGTGCGGAGGATGGCGAGGCACTACCGAAGCGGCGGCAGATGAAAATGCTGCAAGCGGCAATGGAAGCAAAAAAATCTTTGGCAATGAATGCAAATAAGGCTTTACTTATGACCGCTTTGTGTGTTAAACTGTATGAGTAAGCCACAAAAAGGGGAGTTCCTATGGTAGAAATCATCGGCGTCCGTTTCAAGGACAGCGGAAAAATGTATTATTTTGATCCGAACGGACTGCAAATAAAAGAAGGACAGAATGTCGTGGTGGAAACTGCGCGCGGCGAGGAATGCGGCACGGCGGTTATGGGAAATCGGCAGGTGCCGGAAAATCAGATCGTTTCTCCGCTCAAAAAGGCGATTCGCGCGGCGACCGAAGCAGACGTGCACGTGATCAAAGAAAACCGCGAGAAAGAGAAAAAAGCGTTTGCCATCTGCACCGAAAAGATCGAAAAACGCGGTCTGGACATGAAGCTGGTGGACGTGGAATATACGTTTGATAACAGTAAGATTCTGTTTTATTTCACAGCCGACGGCAGAGTGGATTTCCGCGAACTGGTCAAGGATCTGGCGGGCGTGTTCCGCACGCGCATCGAGCTGCGGCAGATCG
>DLVP01000060.1:0-126 GCA_003445125.1 Oscillospiraceae bacterium
ATCATGATATCCATGAGAATCAGGTGGACATCGTTGTTTTCCACGATCTCCAATGCCTCTTCTCCGTTATACGCCTCCAGCGTTTCATAGCCTTCCGCTTGAAGGTATATTTTCAGTGCTGCCACA
>DLVP01000060.1:159-697 GCA_003445125.1 Oscillospiraceae bacterium
CAGAATACGATACATCCCCATCACCTCATCTTTATCATACACGAAAAAGCTTTAAGTTTCGAGACGCAAAATCTTTAAGATTTCCTTAAAACAGATCTCCGAACACCACGCTCAGCGGCGAAAAACGGTTTCCGAGATATACTTTTACATCGCTGCGCAGATAACCGTTTGGGTCATCTGTGGAGCGCATCGACAGCGTCAGCGTCAGTTCGTCCCCATTTTCCGTTTTTGTCAGGCGCATATGGTTCTGACTGACAATTTTTTCCGCGCTCGTATACTCATACGCGTGCGCGATTTTTTCCATATTCCCCACGCGCTGCATGAGCGACAGTTCCGAAGCGGTCTCCTCCAGATACCCCATCAGCGAACAGCTTTTCCCCGTGATCGTCAGCACCGTTTCCTGCGCTTTATTTTCAAACGTCACCGCAAGTTTTTTGTCCTCGGCAAAAATCAGCATCACGCGAACCAGCTTCAGCACGGCAAACACATACCATTCGGGATTTGCCACTGCATAGCGGGGCTGTTTCGTCCGATCGTG
>DLVP01000060.1:719-2159 GCA_003445125.1 Oscillospiraceae bacterium
CACCTCGCCCTGCAGCGACTGCGCGACAAGGCGTATGGGGCTGATCAATGCTTTGGTTTCGGTGATGACGTCAAATTTTACCACGCCGTTGAGTTCCGGAAGGCGGGAATCGTGGAGAATCGCCTGATCCTCCAGAAGGCGGTACAGCGTATAAATCTCCCGTTCCACATCGTCGAGCCGTTGGGAGAGCTTGTCCTTTTTCTGTCGGTTCAGTTCGTCTTCAACCTCTTCAAGAATCAAAAATGCGCGGTGCATGGCGTTTCTCCGAAGATAATCCACCGAAAGCTGCGCCATCATATTCTGCTGTTGGATTTTCCAGAGTTCGCTGCGCTCACCAGTCCACACCGCCAGCAAGATACTTTCCGTATCATACGGCATATCGCGGAAATACACCGTTTCTCCCCGTTTATCTGTGATGCAGTACGACGCACCTTTTAACGTCAGTTTCCGCATTTCGGTCATATCAAATCCGTCGATACAGTCGGAAATATTTTTTACCGACTGTCCTTCAAACATTTTTTCTGCTTTTGCGTTGAGCCACGAAATATCACCGTTCTCTGTCATGAGCGCTACGGGATAGCTCATCAATTCCGGCATATTCTGTACAATTTCAATCTCCGCCCGCCGATTTCTCATGGGGGAATCTCCTCTTTCGCTTTTTTATTCTACCGATTTATACACCGTCGGCAGCGGCTGTTTGGGCGTATCCGCCCTATGAAAAGCGCTTTTCAGTAAAAGCTGCGCCGCCTCCGGACGGGTCGCGTCGGAAGCGTACAGGGTTGCCAGCGGCTGACCCGCCGCTATGAAATCGCCGGTTTTTGCGTGAAGTATTACACCTGCCGAAGGGTCGATCGGGTCGTCCTTGACCGCACGTCCCGCACCCAGCAGCACGGACGCGCGTCCGACGGTTCGGGCGTCGATTCCCGTCACAAAGCCGCTTTCCTCCGACAAAACCGTATGAGAAAAGCGTGCCGCCGGCAGTCGGTCAAGGTGTCCGCCCTGGCGCGCGATCCACTGTTCAAACTTGGCATAGGCGCTGCCGTCTGCAAGCGCCTCCTCGGCTTTTGAATGGCTTTCTTCCGCCGTCCAGCCATGACACAGCGACAGCATTTTTGACGCCAATGCCAGGCTAACCTCCCGCAGATCTTCCGGTCCTTTGTTTTGCAGGACTTCGACCGATTCCCGCACCTCCAAGGCATTGCCGACGGCAAAGCCGAGCGGTTCTTCCATCGAAGTAATCAGTGCCGCCGTGCTCTTTTTGCAGGCTTTGCCGATTTTCACCATTTCGCGCGCCAGCGCTTCCGCTTCGGGCAGCGTCTGCATAAACGCACCGTTTCCGCAGGTCACATCCAGCACGATATGATCTGTTCCCGCGGCAAGTTTTTTGCTCATGATACTTGAAACGATCAGCGGAATACTGTCCACCGTCGCCGTTACATT
>DLVP01000060.1:2171-7725 GCA_003445125.1 Oscillospiraceae bacterium
TGCAGCTGACCGTGGCGGTCACGTCGCGCAGAGCGTACATTTTTTTATCCGCCGGCGCCAGATCCGCACTTTGTCCGATGACCGCAATGCCGATCTCCTCCACCTGGCGAAGAAATTCTTCCTCGGTCAGGGTGCCGCGATAACCGGGAATCGATTCCAGCTTATCCACCGTACCGCCCGTGAAATCCAGCCCTCTGCCCGACATTTTTGCCACCTTCGCACCCAGCGACGCCACCAAGGGCGCAACAATCAGCGTGGTTTTGTCTCCCACGCCGCCGGTGCTGTGTTTATCCACGGTTTTTCCGCCGAACCTCGACAAATCCACCCGATCGCCGGAATCCCGCATCGCGGCGGTCAGCGCCGCCGTTTCTTCCTCGGTCATTCCGCGCAGGCAGATCGCCATCAGCAGTGCAGACATCTGATAGTCCGGCATCTCGCCCGACGTATACGTCCGCACCGCCCATTCGATTTCCGCATCGGTCAGCGGTTTTCCCTGTTTTTTCTTTTCGATCAGTTCACAGGCTCTCATACGCCATCTCCCGTGCCAGTGCCACCAGGCGGCTCGTTCCCAGCCGATCGGCACCGAGGTTGAGAAAATCTTCGGCATCGCGCACGGTTGATATTCCGCCCGCCGCCTTGATTTTCACGCCGTCTCCCACATATTTGCGGAAAAGCGCCACATCCTCCCGCGTCGCTCCGCCTCCGGAAAAGCCCGTGGAGGTTTTGATATAATCCGCGCCCGCTTCGGTCACCGCGCGGCACATTCGGATTTTCTCCTCCTCGCTGAGCAGGCAGGTTTCCACGATCACCTTCAGCGTATGCTTCCCGCACGCTTCTTTGACCGCCTCAATCTCCCGCCGAACCTTTTCGTCGTTTTTTTCCTTGACCCAGCCGAGATTGATCACCATATCAATTTCATCCGCGCCGTTTTCCAGCGCATCTTTCGTTTCAAACACCTTTGTCCGCGTCGTCATATCCCCGTTGGGAAAGCCGATGACCGTACAGACGGGAAGCTTTCCGTTCAGATACTCCGCCGCCGCGCGGACATGACAGGGTGCCAGGCAAACCGATGCCGTCCGATACCGCACGCCTTCATCGCAGACTGTCCGCACCTGCTCCCACGTTGCCGTCGGTTTCAGCAGCGTATGATCCACGTGCGCCAGAATCTCGCCGATTTTCATAGTTTTTCCTTTCCCCCGTTCTTTATTCTCCCTGCAGCTGCGCTTTTTTCTCCATCCGTTTTTCAAGCCATGTGCGCAAAAGCGAATAGATCACCGAGAACACCGGCACGCCCACAAACATTCCCACAAAGCCGAACATTCCGCCGCCGACCACGATCGCAAACATCACCCAGAAGGAGGACAGTCCCGTCGATTCGCCGAGAATCTTCGGTCCGATCACATTGCCGTCCAGCTGTTGGAGCACCACGATCAGGATTACAAACCAGATCATTTTCACGGGATCGACCATCAGCACGATGAACGCGCCGATTACGCCGCCCAGAATCGCGCCGAAAATCGGAATGATATTCGTCACGCCGACGATCACGCTGATCAGCAGGGCAAACGGCAGATTCAGCACACTCATCGCCACAAAGCAAATGACGCCGACGATCAGCGAATCGACCAGTTTTCCCGTGATAAAATCGGAAAACGTACTGTGGCTGAAGCGCACGATCTCGAAAATCCGATCGGCAGTATTTTTTTTCAGCAGTGCCGACATCACGCGGCGCACCTGAAGTCCGAATTTTTCTTTATCCGCCAGCACGTACACCGACACCGCAATGCCGACAAACGCATTGGAAATCCCGGTAGTCACCTGCTTGGAAAAGTTGAACACATCAGGAATATATTCCTTGATTTTCGGAAGCAGTTCCTTTGTCAGTCCTACCAAATCGGTCGTGAGGTTTTCCCACTTTGCAAACATTTCCTCAAACACGGCATGATCCACGCCGAGGCGCTCGGCAATTTCATACAAAAAGCTTTGCAGGCGGGAAATGTACATATTGGTGTTATTGATGAGCATGGACACGCTCTGGCTGATCTGCGGGATAATGATCGACACCAACGTCACCAGCACGATCAGTGCCGCCAAAAATGTAGCAATCAGTGCCAGTGCGCGCCGCGCCCTTCTTCCGCTTTTTTTCCGTCCGACAAACGGAAAGATTGTCTTTTCAAAAAAGTTCAGCGGCGCATTAAGCAGGTAGGCAATGACAAAACCGATCAGAAACGGCGACAGGATATTGATCGCGCCGCCAAGCAATCCGCCGATCCATTGCAGGTTCATGAGTACCAGGTAAAACACGATGCACGCCGCGACCAACAGGAAGGTATGTATATTTTTATGAATCAAATCTTTATCCCACTTCATCCGCTCGCCTCCAGTACCTCTCAGTATACATGATTTGAAACATAATTACAACCTCTCTTTGTCTTTTTCTGACGATTTTAAAAATTATTTTCGGTTTTCTGAAATTAGGTGTTGACATCTTCGGTTTTCTGCGGTATAATAAATGAGCTTTCAAAAAATGCGCTGTTAGCTCAGCTGGATAGAGTGACTGGCTACGAACCAGTAGGCCAGGGGTTCGAGTCCCTTACAGCGCGCCAGCCGGCATCCCGTTTTCGGGATGCCGGTTTTTTTTGCTTTTATTTCCCTCGAAAACGGTTTAAGGGATTGTTTTTGACATATAAATATGCTATAATAAAATGCTAAACTTTTTCTGAAGGCGGTTTTATGGACACTCTTTGTTCGGTTTTGTCCGCCTGCCCCGAATACCGGCAGCTGACTGACCTTGTCATGACCGAAAGACTCCCCGCCTGTGTGGTGGGGTTGTCGCACATTCACAAAGCACACTGGATTGCCGCGCTGTGCAAAAACACCGGCAAAAAAATTCTCCTGATTACACCGGACGACGCATCCGCCGTGCGGTTGAGCGAGGACATCGCCGCTTTCCTTTGCGACGACCGCGTGCTTGTGTACACACAAAAGGATTTTTGCTTCCGCTCGCAGCAGACCGTTTCCCGCGAATACGAACACAAGCGTTTGCAGGTACTCGGCAGGCTGATCAGCGGGGATTTTACCGTGGCGATCTCTTCGATCGGCGCGGCGATTCAGTATACCCTCCCGCCCGATGTTTATGCCGCGCGCACCTTGCAGATCGACGCCGGAGGCTCCTATTCTCTTGCCGAGCTCACCGAAGCGTTCGTCCGCGCGGGATACGTGCGGCGCGACCAGGTGGACGGCACCTGTCAATTCGCCGTGCGCGGCGGCATTCTCGACATTTTCCCGCCTGACAGTGCCTTCCCCGTGCGTATGGAATTCTGGGACGACGAAATCGATTCCATGGCTTTTTTCGATCCCGAAACCCAGCGCCGCACTGAAAACGTGACCTCCGTGAAAATCACGCCCGCACAAGAGGCGTTATTTGACAGCGAACAGGCGCTGAGCGAAAAAATCCGTGCCTTTGCCCACAAGCTCAAGGGGCATGACGGCGTAAAAGAAAAACTCCTTGCCGACGCCGACCGACTGGAATCGGGCGCGGATCTGGAGAGCTTTGACAAATATTTACCGATTCTGTACGACCGCCCCGCGACGATTTTTGATTATCTGCCGCAGGCGCTGACCGTGATTTCCGAATATTCCGCCGTCAAGGAAGCCTGTCGTCGGGAATACCATCAATGTGCCGAGGATGTCTCCGACCTCATGGAGGAACAGGAGCTTTGCCCGGGACTTGACCGTTTTTGTATGGATTTTCCGGACTTTATCTCCGTACTGGAAAACCGCGGCTGTGTGATGATGGAAACCTTTGCCAAGTCCATTTCGGAGCTGGCGCTGAAGGAACTGATCAACATCAACGCCGTGACGCTGTCCCCTTGGAGCGGCGAGGAAAAAATCCTGTTGGAGGATCTGCGTGACCTTCTGCTGAGAGGGTTCTGCGTCGCGGTTGCGGGCGGCAGCGACAAAACCGCCCATCTGCTGGTTTCCGATCTTCGCGCGGCGGGAATCCCGTGTGAATTTGCCAAAGAGGTGCGCTCGCTCATCGTCGGGCGCGTATTCGTGATTCCCGGAGGATTCTCCGGCGGTTTTGAATACCCGAGCGGCAAATTTGCCATGCTCACCCACGCAATTTCGGGGCTGTCCCGTCAAAGCGGCGTCCGCCGTGCCAAATCCCGCGATGCCCGTGCCGTATTGTCTCTGTCCGACCTCGTGCCGGGAGACTATGTCGTTCATTCCACCCACGGAATCGGCATTTTTGAGGGGATTCATCAAATCGACATGCACGGCATTGTCAAAGACTATCTCAAAATCCGTTACGCGGGCACCGACGTGCTGTATGTCGCCGTCACCCAGTTGGATCAGGTGTCCAAATACATCGGTCCCGGCAGCGACAAGAGCGTGAAAATCAACAGTCTTTCCAGTGCCCAATGGCAGCAGACCAAAGCCCGTGTGCGCCGTGCCGTCAAGGACATGGCAAAGGAGCTGATTGCGCTGTATGCCCGTCGGATGCACAGCAAGGGATACGCCTTTTCGCCCGACAACGACTGGCAGGCGGACTTTGAAGAACGCTTCCCCTACCGCGAAACCGACGATCAGCTGCGGTGCATCGACGAAATCAAGCACGACATGATGCGTCCCGTGCCGATGGACCGTCTGCTTTGCGGCGACGTCGGATTCGGGAAAACCGAAGTTGCCTTACGCGCTGCGTTCAAGTGCGTGCTGGATTCCAAGCAGTGTGCCATTCTCGTGCCGACCACGATTCTGGCGTGGCAGCATTACCAGACCCTGCTCAAGCGCATGGACGGGTTTCCCGTTCACATTGAGCTGCTCTCCCGCTTCCGCACGCCGAAACAGCAGCAGGCAATTCTCAAAAAACTCCGGAGCGGCGAAATCGACATCATCGTCGGTACGCACCGACTCGTGCAGGACGACGTGAAATTCAAAGACCTCGGATTGGTCATCATCGACGAAGAGCAGCGGTTCGGGGTAGCACACAAGGAAAAGCTGAAAAATCTTAAGGAAAACGTGGACGTACTCACCCTTTCCGCCACGCCGATTCCGCGCACGCTGAACATGGCAATGTCGGGAATCCGCGATATGTCCACCCTCGAACAGGCACCGAACGACCGCTACCCGGTGCAGACCTACGTCACCGAACACGACCGCGGCGTCATCCTCGACGCAATCCGGCGCGAGCTGCGGCGCGGCGGGCAGGTATTCTATCTGCACAATCACATTGAATCCATCGACCGCTGTGCCGCCGCGCTGCAGCGGGATCTTCCCGAAGCGCGCATCTGCTTTGCCCACGGCAAAATGAGCGAGGAAGAGCTTTCCGAAATCTGGAGAAAGCTGATCGACCGCGAAATTGACATTCTCGTCTGCACCACGATCATCGAAACGGGTGTGGACGTTCCCAACTGCAACACGCTGATTATTGAGGACGCCGACCGCATGGGGCTGTCACAGCTGTATCAGCTGCGCGGACGCGTCGGGCGTTCCAACCGCCGCGCGTTTGCGTATCTGACCTACCGTCCCGAAAAAGCCCTTTCCGAAATTG
>DLVP01000168.1 GCA_003445125.1 Oscillospiraceae bacterium
CCATCAGCGTAAATTCCGGATTATGGCGGGTATCCACGCCCTCATTGCGGAACACGCGTCCGATCTCGTACACGCGCTCCAAACCGCCCACGATCAGGCGTTTGAGGTACAATTCCAGAGAAATGCGCAGATGCACGTCCTCATCCAATGCGTTATAATGCGTGTCAAACGGTCTTGCCGCCGCACCGCCGGCATTTGCCACCAGCATCGGCGTTTCCACTTCCATGAACTGCTCGCCGTCCAAAAACGTGCGGATTGCGGAAATGATCTTGGAACGCTTCAAAAACGTCTGCTTGACATCGTCGTTCATGATCAGATCGACATAACGCTGACGGTAGCGCATATCGGTATTGGTGATGCCATGGAATTTCTCCGGCAGCACCTGAAGGCTCTTGGAAAGCAGGGTAACCGCCGAGGCATGAACCGACACCTCGCCCGTCTTGGTGCGGAACACTTCACCGCTCACGCCGACGATATCGCCGATATCGTATTTTTTGAAATCCTTATAGCTGTCCTCGCCGATGGAATCACGTGCCACATAGCACTGAATATTGCCCTGAAGATCCTGCACGTTGCAGAAAGAGGCTTTTCCCATCACGCGTTTCTGCATCAGTCGTCCGGCAATTGTGACCGTTTTTCCTTCCAGCGCTTCAAAATTGTCCTTGATCTCCGCGCTGTGGTGAGTCACGTCGAATTTGGTGATCACAAACGGATCTTTGCCCGCCTCGACCAACTGCGCCAGTTTTTCACGGCGCACTTTTAATATTTCCGAGAGATCTTCCGTGGAAATCTCTTTTGTCTCCTCTGCCATGCGTGCACATCCTTTTGTCTTATTTATTGATTGCGCGGATCTCGTATTTATTCTCAAAGCCCGCGACTTCAAATTCAATCGTATCGCCGACTTTATGTCCGATCAGATTTTTGCCCAGCTCGGACGAATCGGAAATTTTAAACTGTGTCGGATCCGACTCGGAGGAACCGACGATCTGATACTCCGTCTCCGTCTGATCATCATAATCATACACCTTCACCTTGACACCCACGGTCACGGTATCGGTGGTGATTTCGCTTTCATCGATCACCTCGGCGTTTTTGAGCATGGCTTCCAATTCCATGATCTTGGCTTCCACGATTGCCTGTTCATTCTTCGCCTCATCGTATTCGCTGTTCTCGGAAAGGTCACCGAAGGATTTTGCCTCCTTGATCTTTTCTGCCACTTCTTTACGTTTGGTCAGTTTCAGGTAGTCAAGTTCTTCCTCCAGTTTTTTGAGTCCCTCATAGGTAATTTTATGCAGTTTAGCCATGATTGTTCTCCCTTTCATTTTTTGGCAATAAGAGTATTATACCGAATTTACGTCCGGGTGTCAAGTCTTACTGTGCGGCGTTTTGTTTCACCAGCGTCTGCACCAGCTCCAGCGCCTTTTTCAGCTGCGTGTCCTCGGAAATGTCCAGCTCCGCGATCTTCGACTCCAGCTCCGTGGGCAATGTCACTTCAAAGTCCGCCTATACACCGACGCCGTTATAGTTCGGGGATTTCGGAGGATTATAGGTCGCCACGGTCAGATTCACCGCCGACCCGTCGTTGAGCTTGCGGATCGACTGCATGGTTCCTTTGCCGTAGGTGGTTTTGTCTCCCACGCTGACCGCTTTATTGTAATCCTTAAGCGCCTGTGTGAACAGCTCGGCTGCCGAAGCGGTATTCCGGTTCGTCACCACCACCATCGGCAAATTGACCTCGTTGGCATCCGAGGTTGCCAGCACCTCCGTATGCCCGTCCTTATACGTTGCCGACACGATCGGTCCTTCCGGCACCAGGATATCCAGAATATTGGCAACCGAAGAAACCGTGCCGCCGGGATTGTTGCGAACGTCGAACACAATTCCCTGTGCGCCCTGTGCGATCACATAATTCAGTGCGGTGGAAAACTGATCCACGGTGTTGTTATTGAATCCCGAAATGGCAATATAGCCGATGGTATCGTTCAGCATCCGATAGGTCACGCTGGTCACCGCCATTTTTCTGCGTGTGACGGTCATCGGTTCCAAATCGTCCGTTCCGCGGCGCACGCCGATGGAAACCGTGGTTCCCTCCTCACCGCGCACCATGGCGATGATATCGTCTGCGGACATTCCCACCACGCTCGTTCCGTCCACGGAAATAATCAAATCGCCCGCCTGGATTCCCGCTTCTTCCGCAGGAGAACCGGCAGTCACGCCGATTACCGGGAGATAGCCGCCCTCCAGCGTTTTCGGAACGGTGGCGCCGATGCCGACCGTGACGCCGTTATTGCTGTCGAGATAGCTCTGATAGGTTTCGGCGGTCAGATACTGTCCGTAACGGTCGCCGATTCCCTGTACAAACGCCGCGGCAATGCAATCCTGAAGATACTGTTCATCAATCGTTCCGATGTAATTCTGGCGAATGATATTGTCCACTTCTTCGATTTTTGTGTACAGCGCTTCTTTTTCCTTGATATCCGACACGCGGCGGTTAAACTCGTTCTGAGAATACACCATCGTAATAGAAAAGGTGAGCGCCGCTGTCACGAGCATCAATGCCAATGCCACGCCGAGACTGAGAATTCTTTTGCTCATACTGAACTCCTTTGGTTGTTTTATTCCTTACGTCTTAGTATACGCACGTTTTGTAAAAACTATTTTAACACACCTTTGCAGGTGTGTTAAAACATCGTTTTTTCATTTTTTCACATTCGGGAACCATAAAAGCGGATCCTGATGCTTGCTGTTGACACGAATTTCAAAGTGAATATGCGGTCCGGTGGAGTTTCCGGTGGAACCGACTTTGGCAATCACCTGTCCGCGTTTGACGGTATCGCCGACCTTCACGCTGATACTGCTGCAATGCGCATACAGGGTGGAATATCCGCCGCCGTGATCGACGATCAAATATTTTCCGTAGCCTTTTCCCGCGACATAAGTTGTTTTGACATAGGCTACCTTGCCGGCATTTGCCGCCAGAATGTCCGTTCCGTAGATACCGGCGCCCGCGATATCTATTCCGGTATGGAAGTCACTTGCTCCGTTGCTCCACGAACGCCATCCGTAGGTGCTCGTCAGCTTTGTGAAGCTCTTGGACGGCCAGAGAAATTCGCCGCCGACATAATTTTCATCAAACTCAAGCTGCTTGTAAATATTGTCGATTTCCTGCTGTTTCTCCGCCATTTCGGCTTCGGTTTCTTTTTTCGATTTTTCGGTCTGCTGCAGTGTCGTATTAATCGAATTGATGGAATCCTGCACCTGTGCCAGCTTACTGTCGAGCTCCTTGCGTTTCTCGTCGGCGTCCGCCTTCAGTGCCTCCACCTCTTCGCGGTCCTTCTGCAAAGCCGCGCGCTGTGCTTCCACTTCTTTTTTGCTTTCCTTCAATTCGGCAATCAATCCGTTGTCATATTCGGCAATTCGTTTGATCGTCTGCACCGCGGACAAAAATTCCGACAGACTCTTCGCCCCGAACAGCAGTTCCCAGTTGGTCGCACTGCCGGTCACCTGAGAAGCGCGAAGGCGATGCTCAAATTTGGTATAGCAGTCATCAATCGTCATTTCCAGGTTGACGATTTCGATTTCCCGCGCTTCAATATCCTGATTCAACAGTTCGATTCGTTCGATCAGATTATCAATCTGCTCCTGAATCAGTTCAATCTGCTTCTGAATTTTCGCACGCT
>DLVP01000075.1 GCA_003445125.1 Oscillospiraceae bacterium
TCAGGAGCTTTTCAAGCGGCTCACACGCTGCTTTCGGGGTATGCTTGAGTATTGCCATCGCCACGTTCACAGGCTTATTCCGGATCAGATCCAGAACGATCTGCACTTTGCGCGGTGCAATACGGGCGTATTTCAGATAAGCCCTTGCTTCCATCAGTTTTCCTCCTTCCGGCCTCTTACTTTGCTGCCTTCGTTGTCTTGGCACCGGCGTGGCCTTTGAACGTTCTGGTCGGTGCAAACTCTCCGAGCTTATGTCCTACCATGTCCTCAGTCACGTACACCGGTACGTGTTTTCTGCCGTCATGAACGGCAAACGTATGTCCAACGAAATCAGGGAATATTGTTGAAGAACGGCTCCAGGTCTTGACGACTTTCTTTTCGCCGTGTTCATTCATCTCAAGAACCTTTTTGTACAGCGATTCCTGTACGTACGGTCCTTTTTTAACGGATCTACCCATTTTTCATTAGCCTCCTTTCAGCGCGCCTTACTTATCGTTACGGCGTTTTACGATGAACTTGTCGGAACGGTTATGATGCGCTCTGGTCTTGTAGCCGAGAGCAGGCTTGCCCCAAGGTGTGACAGGTCCCGGACGTCCGACCGGAGATTTACCTTCACCACCGCCGTGCGGGTGATCACACGGGTTCATGACGGAACCTCTGACGGTCGGTCTCCAACCCATATGACGCTTTCTTCCTGCTTTACCGATGTTGATGTTCTCGTGCTCCAGGTTTCCGACTTGTCCGATCGTCGCCATGCACTCCTGCGGAACGTTTCTCAGTTCGCCGGAGGGCAGTCTGATCAGGGCATATCCGTTTTCCTTCGCCATCAGCTGTGCCATGATGCCGGCAGCACGCGCAAGCTGTGCGCCTTTGCCGGGATACAGCTCAATGTTGTGAATGAAGGTACCGACCGGAATGTTTGCCAGCGGAAGCGCATTGCCCGTCTTGATATCGGCATTCGCGCTCGAAAGCACGCTGTCGCCGACTTTCAGTCCGTTCGGAGCAATGATGTAACGTTTCTCGCCGTCCTCATACTGCAGCAGAGCGATATGAGCGGAACGGTTCGGATCGTACTCCAGGCTGACGACCGTTGCCGGTATATCAAACTTGTCTCTCTTGAAATCGATAATACGGTATTTTCTTCTGTTCGCGCCGCCTCTGTGACGTACGGTGATTCTTCCGTAGCTGTTTCTTCCGGATTTGGATTTTACGACATCCAAAAGACTTTTCTCAGGTGCGTTCTTCGACAGCACACTGTAATCGGTCACGGTCATCTGACGGCGAGAAGGTGTGGTAGGCTTAAATGTCTTTACAGCCATTGTGTTTCACTCTCCTCATAATGGTTATCGGGTTTATGAGTTTCCCATACAAATTCTGGAAAACGGTGCTTAGTGCATGCTCTCGAAGAACTCGATGTTCTTGGAGTCCGCTTTCAGCGTGACGATCGCTTTCTTCCAATCGGGAGTGTAACCGGAGTTGCGTCCCATGGTCTTCTTGCGTCCGCGCATCGACACAGTATTCACGGAATCTACTTTGACGCCGAACAGCTCTTCCACTGCTTTGGCAATCTCAATCTTATTTGCACTCTTTGCAACTTTGAATGTGTATTTCTTCAGTTGCATGTTTTCCATGCTCGCTTCGGTGATAACCGGCTTCAATACGATATCCTGTGCCAGTTTCATTACGCATACACCTCCTCAAGCTTTGCAACGGCATCCTTCACGACGATGATCTTATCGGCATTGAGGACGTCGAAAATGTTGAGAGTGTTCACCAAGGTGGTCTTTACGCCCGGAATGTTTCCGGCACTCTTTACAACATTCTTGTCAACTGCCGCCATGACGATCAGCACTTTCTTCGTAGCTTCCAGTGCCGCCAGCATATTCACGACGGTCTTTGTTTTGATGGTCTCGATCTTCAGCTCGTCCAGAACGATCACGCCGTTCTCGGTCACTTTGCTCGACAGCGCGGACTTCAGTGCCAGTTTCTTGAGCTTCTTGTTGATCGAATAGCTGTAATCACGGGGTTTCGGACCCAGCGCGATACCGCCGTGTCTCCATTGGGGAGCACGAATGGAGCCCTGTCTTGCATGACCGGTTCCTTTTTGTTTCCACGGCTTTCTTCCGCCGCCTCTGACTTCCGTTCTCGTCAGCGTGGACTGTGTGCCCTGACGCTGATTTGCCAGGAAGTTCACCACAGCAANNNNGACGCGTGCATAGCATATTTATTCGGTTCGATTCCGAACACGGCATCAGAAAGGTTGATCTCGCCAACATTCTTGCCTGCCATATCATATACGTTAACCATTGGCATAGTGTGCTTCCTCCTTCCCTTACGCCTTGACACTGTCGGTGATGTAAACTACTCCGCCTTTGGGTCCCGGAATAGCTCCTCTCAGCGCGATCAGGTTATTTTCGGCATCTACTTTCACGACTTCCAGATTCTGAACCGTTACGGTCTCAGTTCCCAAATGTCCCGGCAGCTTCTTGCNNCTTCATGACCTTCGACGGGTCACTGTTTGCACCGTTGGATCCCGCATGTCTGTGTACCGGGCCCGTACCGTGCGTGTCTTTCAGGGAATGTCCGTTCCAACGTTTGATGGTGCCGGCATATCCTTTACCTTTGCTGGTACCCTGCACGTCCACTTTGTCGCCGCTGGCGAACGTGTCCGCTTTCAGGATATCGCCGATGTTCACGACGGACGTGTCGTCCAGTCTGAACTCTTTCAAATACTTCTTCGCTGCGACATCAGCCTTGGCAAAATGCCCTTTCATAGGCTTGTTGAGATGTTTGTCGCTGATCTCACCATAACCGAGCTGCACGGATTCATATCCGTCGTTTTCGGTTGTCTTCTTGGTGACAACGACGCACGGTCCTGCCTCGATGACGGTTACGGGAATTACATTTCCCTTCTCGTCAAAAAGCTGTGTCATTCCGATCTTCTTTCCGATGATCGCTTTCTGCATGTTTCCTACCTCCTTAGGTTATTGGTCGGCATTGCCGACTTGACCTGCTGGGGAACATCGAGCATTAGAGTTTTACTTCGATTTCCACTCCGGCAGGGAGTTCCAGACCCATCAGAGCCTCAACCACTTTCTGGGAAGGTCTCATGATGTCGATGAGTCTCTTGTGCGTTCTCATTTCGAACTGCTCACGGCTGTCCTTGTATTTATGGACAGCACGCAGGATCGTTACGATTTCCTTCTCCGTGGGGAGCGGAATCGGTCCGGAATAAGCTGCGCCCATTCTCTTCGCGGTTTCTACGATCTTCTCTGCTGCAGCATCCACCAGTTGATGATCGTATCCCTTGAGTCTGATACGGATTTTTTCTTTGACTGCCACTGTAATCGCCTCCTTTTATTTTGTGCAACCTTTTTTGGGAGCGACGATACGAAACCGAACACCGTTCCGTGTGTTCCGCAGCTCTGCATTGAAAAAACCGGACAAATTGCAGACGCAATTTTATCCGGAACAAAACAGACTACGCGCACGGGGAGCCTTTTCTTCAAAGGTTCTGTGCGGGTATTCAATTTCATGTCGCCCGGTTTAAAATCGGACATACTCGGCGGAAATTCCCTGCCCTATCGGGCAGCCACCTCCCGCTTCAACGCATATCGTAGTGCAGTCACCTTGTCTATGTTACCACAAATCAAGAGAAAAGGCAAGAATTTTCTTCATTTTGAAACGAAAAATTTCACGTATTGTTCGGTGAATTTTTGTGCATTTTCACTAATTTCTTTTGTCGCCCTTTTTTCCGTTCCCGCATAGCATGATAAAAAAGCAACAAGGGGGATTTTATGCCAACCGTTTACCTCAGCCCGTCCGCACAGGAATACAATCCGTACATCACCGGCGGAAACGAAGAATACTATATGAATCTGATCATCGATGAAATGATTCCCTATCTCGACGCCAGCGGCATTCGCTGGTACCGCAACGACCGAAACTGGAACGTGACGCAAATCATCAACGACTCCAACGCCAAGGGTCCGGATCTTCATTTCGCGCTCCATTCCAACGCCGCACCCGAAGACCTGGCAGGACTGCTGCGCGGACCGCAGGTTTTCTATTATCCGACCTCCTCCAAGGGACGCCGCGCGGCGGAAATCACCGCTTCCAATCTGAGGGTCATCTACCCCAACCCCTCCTTGGTGCGTGTGATTCCCTCCACCGATCTGAGCGAGCTGGAGCGCACCAAAGCACCCAGTGTTTATGTAGAGCTGGCGTATCACGACAATCTTGCAGACGCGAACTGGATCACGCAGAACATTCCGATCATCGCCCGCACACTGGCGTTGTCGATCGCCGAATACTTTAATGTGCCTTTTCTCACCGAACCGGGAGAAACGCCCAGCTTTCCGCGGGTCGGCGAAGTGCGCACCGAATCGGGAAATCTCAACATCCGGAACGAACCCTCCGCCACCGCGCCCATTATTGCCCGCGCCGCCAACGGTTCGGTGCTGGAAGTGCTGGGTGAAGCGGGCGACGGTTGGTATGAAGTGACGGTCGCTCCCGACCGCACGGGCTTTGCCAACGCGAGATTCATCCGCCTGCAATAACAAACGTAAGCCGCGAGAACAGAAACGCCGCCGTCAACTGCCAACACACCGAAAACCAAAACAGGCGGCGGTCGTTCAGTTCTTTTTTCATCGTACCGAGCGCCGACGCGCACGGCGTATACAGCAGCACGAACACGAGAAACGACAGTGCCGACGGCGCGGAAAACTTTGCCGCCGCTCCGGGCAGCAGGAGCAGTGCCGAAAGCACGGATTCTTTGGCGGCAGCTCCTGCCAGAAGCGCAATCACCGCTTCGGGAAAGCCGAAACCGAGCGGTCGGAAAAGCGGCGTCAACCAATCGGCAATGCGGTATAGGATACTTTCCCGCACGGTACAGGGCTGAAGCGCAATATTGAAATTTTCAAGCAGCCACAGCACGGTATTCATCAGAAAAATTACGCTGCCCGCCTTGATCAGAAAACCGCGGCATTTTTCCCGCACCTGTCGGAAAAGATCCGCGGCACGGGGCAGACGATAGGGCGGAAGTTCCAGTACAAACGGTACGTAGGTGCCGCGAAACAGCGTTTTATGAAATATCATTCCGCTGAGCATTCCGACGAGAACACCCAGCAAATACGCCAAAAGCACGACCGCCGTCGGATGCCGCGGAAAAAATACGGCGGAAAACCAGACGTACACCGTCAGCTTCGCACTGCACGACATAAACGGCGTGAGCAGCACGGTCATCTGCCGTTCCGCGTCACAGGTTGCCGTGCGCGCCGCCATGACCGCCGGGGTGGTACAGCCGAACCCCATCAAAAGCGGAATCCCGCTCCTGCCCGAAAGACCCAGTCCCCGCAGCAGGCGGTCGGCAAGAAAGGCGGCGCGCGCCAGATATCCGCAGTCCTGAAGCCATGTCAGAAAGAAAAACAGCAGTGCCGTCTGCGGCAAAAAAGCCAGCACCCCGCCCACTCCCCGAATGAGGGCTTCGTCCACGAAACGGACAAGCCCCGGTGCGGTTTTCCATGACAGCAGCAGGCTGCGCACAAACGGCGCCGTGATTTCCTCGGTGAGTGTCCGAATCCCTTCGGAGAGGGATTTTCCGACGCTCCCGAACACCAACGAAAACATCAGACACAGCACCAGCACAAAAATCGGCAGTCCCCACACGTGATGGCACAGCACCGCATCCAGTTTTTCGGTCAATCGGTCGTTTCCTTTTTCCGCGCAGAGGCTGACCGTTTTTTCCACTTCCCGCCACCGCTCCCGCACACTTCTTCTGCGCGCCGAGACGGCGCGCGGAAGTGTTTTTTGCAATCGGTCGATGCCGTCGCCGTTTTTTGCGCTGATCCCGACCGCAGGAACACCCAGCCGTTTGGAAAGGACATCAAGGTCAAGACGGATTCCCTGTGCCTTCGCTTCGTCCATCATATTGACCGCAACCACGACGGGCAATCCCGTTTCCAGGAGCTGGTAGGTCAGCCAGAGATTTCGCTCCAATCGCGTGGCGTCCACGATATTCAGCACCGCATCGGGCTTCTTTTCAAGAAAATCGCGGGTGACCCGTTCTTCCTCGGTATACGGCGACAGTGCGTACACGCCCGGAAGGTCCACCAGCACCGTGCCGTTTTCGGTTTTCCCCTCGGCGACGTCCACGGTCACGCCGGGGAGATTTCCGACCGGACGCGAGCTTTTGGTCAGACGGTTATACAAGGTGGTTTTTCCGCTGTTGGGGTTTCCGATCAACGCCCACGTCAACCACCGTCACCTCCCGCGCTTCTTTTTTTCGCAGACAAAGGGTGTACCCGCGCAGAAAAAACTGCATCGGATCACCGAACGGCGCCGTGCGCAGCAGACGCACCGAAACGCCCGGCACAAATCCCATATCCGTCAGACGGCTTTGCAGGGCGGGTGTGCCGCCCACTTTTTCCACCGCTGCGGTCTGCCCGATCTTCATACGATCCATTCCGCTCACCGCATTCCCCCGCTTTCTACGCCTACCCTATGTCCGAAAGCTGTAAAAAATGAATAAATCGTCAAAAAACGGCAACACTGTTTTTAAAAAAGAAAGGAGCGGTTTTGTGAAAAAAATCACCGTAACTGCCGCCGTTCTGCTCAGTCTGCTGTGCACGGCGGGCGTGACAAAACTGATCGTCGGTCGGAAAGCTCCCGTCCCGCAGACGGATTCGTCCTCTCAGGAAACCATCTTTCCCACCGCCGTGCAGGGCGAACGCTTCTTCGTTCAATCGCAGCACGATGTGCTGTGCGTGTTTTACGCCGACGGCAGACTTTACAAACGATTCACGCTCAATGTCGGACTGTTGCCCGAATACGACCGCGAACAGCTCAAAAACGGCATTTTTGTGACGGGAAAGGAAAATCTCGATGCGCTGATCGAGGATTACACCAGCTGATATGACAAAAAAAATCGCACTTCTCTCCTGCACGTTCACCGTGCTGTGTGCGCTTCTCTTTTTCCGTGTATTTTCCCTTTGCGTCACCAAAAGCGAAAGCGCACAGGCGGCATCCAGACAAAGCAATTACACGCTGACCGCCGACACCTCCCGCGGAATGATCTACGACTGCCATCTGACGCCGCTGGTCAACAACGGCAGGCACTATATTGCCGCTTCTTCGGGAAGTCTGTCCGCCAACGCCGCACTGAAAGCGGTTTTCCCCGCGATGAAAATGTCTTCCACACCCTTTCTCGTGCCGCTGGAAACGCCGCTGTATTCCTCGGACGTTTCCCTCCTCTCCTGCGTCACCCGCTATGCCGATCCGCTGGCGGTTCATGTGATCGGGCATCTAGACGGGGACGGGAATGGGGCTTACGGCATTGAGCGCGCCTACAACGACTATCTGAGCC
>DLVP01000139.1:0-3000 GCA_003445125.1 Oscillospiraceae bacterium
ACCATCTGACGCAGCCGGAGGTGGAGGCCGGAAGGCTTCTCCTCATTCCCATGTAAGGCAGAGGAGGCGGACTATGGAACACAGATCGATCTATGAGCAGATCGCCGGGCGCACGGACGGCACGGTCTATATCGGCGTCGTCGGCCCGGTGCGGACGGGAAAATCCACATTTGTGAGCCGCTTTATGGAGCAATTGGTTTTGCCGAATATTCAGAGCGAATATCTCAAAACCCGAGCCACCGATGAGCTGCCGCAGTCGGCAGGGGGAAAGACGATCATGACCACGGAACCAAAATTCATACCGGAAGAAGCGGTGAAAATTTCGGTAGATGATAACGCGACATTCAATGTGCGCTTGATCGACTGTGTCGGCTATATTGTCCCGAGCGCCCTGGGATATATTGAAAATGAAGCACCCCGTATGGTCATGACTCCGTGGTTTGACGAAGAGGTGCCGTTCAATATGGCGGCGGAAATCGGCACTCAGAAGGTTATCCGCGAGCATTCGACGATCGGGCTTCTGGTAACCACGGACGGCACGGTCACCAATCTTCCCCGTGAGGAGTATGTGGAAGCGGAAGAACGTGTGGTAAGAGAACTGAAGGAAATACATAAACCGTTTGTCGTTCTTCTCAACTGCGCCGATCCGAAAGCGGAGAGCGCCGTTTTACTGCAAAAGGAACTTTTGGAAAAATACGGTGTGCCTGTAATGGCGGTCAACTGCCTGCAATTGCAGAAGGAGGATATCCGCGAAATTCTGGCGCAAGTGCTGTATGAGTTTCCGATCAAGGAAATCCAGGTCGATATGCCGAAATGGATCGTCGAACTGGAAAAAGATCATTGGCTGAAAAAAGCGGTGTTTGATTCGATTGTCGCCACCGCAGCACCGCTCAATCGCGTGCGCGAAGTTTCCGGATGTATGGAAGACTTGAAACGGTGTGAATACATTCATACGGTGCAAATCAAGGAAATCGACCTCGGAAAAGGAAATGCGCGGGTGGAAATCACCGTTGCCAATTCGCTGTTTTATAAGGTTCTCGGTGAAGTTACGGGACTGGAAATCGACGGAGAATCCGGTTTGATGCCGTGCATGATCGAGCTTGCACAGATTAAGAAAAAATATGAAAAAGTTAAGAGCGCACTCGATGAAGTGGAAGCGACGGGATACGGCATTGTGATGCCGACGATTGACGAGCTGACGCTGGAAGAACCGGAAATGGTGAAACAGGGCGGAAAGTATGGCGTGCGCCTGAAAGCGCAGGCACCGAGCATTCATATGCTGCGTGCGGATATCACCACCGAAGTCAGCCCGATTGTGGGGAGTGAAAAGCAGTCGGAGGAACTGGTGATGTATCTGCTCAAAGAATTTGAGGAGAATCCGAAGGAGATCTGGAATTCTAATATTTTCGGAAAATCTCTGCATGAGCTGGTCAATGAGGGACTGCACAATAAACTGTACCGCATGCCGCCGGATGCACGGCTGAAATTGCAGGAAACGGTGGAACGTGTGATCAACGACGGATGCAACGGCTTGATTTGTATCATTATCTGAATCGGAAAGTGCGCTGAAAAAATCGGCGCACTTTTTTTGTGAAAAATGCTTGACAAATGGGGAAAAGAGTGATAACATAATAGCAATAAAAAGCGTTAGAGCAGAAAAGAGTATCATGCTCAAAGACCTTCAGAGAGTTGCCGGTCGGTGTGAGGCAATGGGGAGTAGGCATGAGAAATACATTCTTGCGAGCTGTGCATTGAAATTGAGTAGGTGCAACGGGTTCGACCGTTATATCGATAAGGCAATAGAGGTTGCCTGATGAGGTTTTGTTTGTGAGAACAAAATGAAGCAGAGTGGTAACACGGTTTGAAAATCGTCCCTGCATCGACAGCGATGCGGGATTTTTTATTGCCGGGTTGCTTTAACGCTTTTAATGGACAAAGTCAAGGAGGAATTTGTATGAAAAAAGTAGTATCGTTCATGACGGCACTTTGCCTGATGCTTACACTGTGCCTTTCTCTGGGATCCTGCGGTGAGAAAAAGGATGGCACTTATACGGTCGGCATCTGTCAGCTGGTGACTCATCCGGCTCTGGATGCTGCGACAGAAGGTTTCAAACAGGCGTTGATTGACATTCTCGGCGAAGACAAGGTGACTTTTGACGAGCAGAATGCGGCAAACGAGCCGAGCACCTGCACTACCATTGTCAACAGCTTTGTTTCCAAAAATGTGGATCTGATTATGGCGAACGCCACTCCCGCATTGCAGGCGGCGGCAAACGCCACAACTACCATTCCGATTCTCGGCACATCCATTACCGAATACGGTGTTGCACTGAAACTGAAAGACTTTAACGGCACCGTCGGCGGAAACATTTCCGGCACCTCGGATCTTGCACCGTTGGACGAACAGGCGCAGATGATTCTGGATTTGGTTCCCACTGCGAAAAAAATCGGCTTGCTGTACTGCTCGGCGGAACCGAACTCCGATTATCAGGCACGGGTGATCCGCGAAATTCTCGAGGGAAAAGGTCTGATTTGCGAAGAATATAAGTTCTCCGATTCCAACGATGTAGCGCAGGTCAGTGAAAAGGCGGCTTCCGACTGTGATGTGATTTATATCCCGACCGATAACACGGCGGCATCCTGCGGCGATACGATCAACAATGTGGTTCTTCCCAAAAAAGTTCCGATCATTGCCGGTGAGGAAGGCATTTGTTCCAAGTGTGGTATTGCTACGCTGAGCATCAGCTACTACGATATCGGCTACAAAACCGGCGAAATGGCGGCAAAAGTGCTGACCGGCGAAGCAAAGATTTCCGAAATGCCGATTGAGTATTCCGCGAAGCCGACGAAAAAGTATAACAAAGAAAACTGCGAAGCGTTGGGAATCGCCATTCCTGATGGTTACGAAGCAATAGGAGAATAATATGGGGTGGATGAGTGCTTTACCGGGGGCAGTTGCTCAGGGAATGATCTGGGGAATTATGGCAATCGGCGTGTACA
>DLVP01000139.1:3028-7518 GCA_003445125.1 Oscillospiraceae bacterium
ACTGACGGTTGACGGTTCCATTTGTACCGGCGCCGCCGTGTGCGCGGTGTTGGTAGCTCGCGGCGTTCCGATCGGACTGGCAATGCTGGCAGCTTTGTTTGCCGGTATGCTGGCGGGATTTGTGACGGGAGTGTTTCATACCTTTATGGGGATTCCTCCAATTCTGGCGGGAATTTTGACACAGCTGATCCTTTGGTCGGTGAACCTGAAAATTATGGGAAAAGCCAACCAGGCTTACAATCCGCGTGCGGATTTTCTTCTGGTATCGCAGCTTGAGCGCGGCAGAACCTTTTTGGTGCTGGGACTGTCCGCCGTATTGATCATCGGAATTCTGTACTGGTTCTTCGGGACGGAACTCGGATGCTCGATCCGTGCGACGGGTTGCAACCTTCATATGAGCCGTGCGCAGGGAATTAACACCGACATGACCAAAATCCTCGGGCTTGTACTGTCCAACGGAATTGTTGCTTTCGCGGGCGCAATGCTGTCACAGTACCAAGGCGCTGCCGACATCAATATGGGACGCGGTGCCATTGTTATCGGTCTGGCAGCGGTGATCATCGGTGAAGCACTGTTTTCCAGAATCAGCCGCAATTTTGCCGTGCGCCTTTTGGGAGTCATCGCGGGCGGTGTGGTGTATTATATTGTCTATCAGACGGTAATTTTCCTTGGGTTGGATACCGATTTGCTGAAGATGCTTTCAGCATTGGTGGTTGCGGTGTTCCTTGCTGTTCCGTATTGGAAAAAGACATATTTTTCAAAGAAAAAGGAGGAACACAAGGATGCTGCAGCTTGAAAACATTCATAAAACCTTTAATCCCGGGACGATCAACGAAAAAGTGGCGCTCAACGGTCTGAATCTTACCTTGAATGACGGTGATTTTGTCACAGTCATCGGCGGAAACGGTGCCGGAAAAAGCACGATGCTCAACGCGATTGCCGGTACATGGAAACCCGACAGCGGCCGGATTTTGGTGGACGGCGTGGACATCACTGCGATGCCGGAATATAAACGCGCAAAATTTCTCGGTCGTGTCTTTCAGGACCCGATGTTGGGAACGGCGGCGGATATGGAAATCCAGGAAAACCTGGCACTTGCCAATCGCCGCGGAAAAAATCGCGGACTTTCCTGGGGAATTAAACCGGAAGAACGCAGATTTTACCGTGAACTCCTTTCCCGCATTAACCTCGGCTTGGAGGATCGTCTTTCTACGAAAGTGGGACTTTTGTCCGGCGGACAGCGGCAGGCGGTGTCTTTGCTGATGGCGTCGCTGAATCAACCGAAAGTACTGCTTTTGGACGAGCATACAGCGGCACTTGATCCGAAAACGGCACAGAAGGTATTGGAAATCACCGATGAAATTGTTTATGAAAATCATTTGACTACCTTGATGATCACCCATAATATGCGTGATGCGATTAAGCACGGAAACCGGTTGATCATGATGCACGAAGGGCACGTGGTGGTGGATGTTTCCGGAGAGGAAAAACAACGTCTGACGGTGGAAGACCTTCTTGATATGTTTACAAAAGCCAGCGGAAACGGATTTGTCAATGATCGCGCGATTCTGTCGTGAAAAAACGCACCCCTTTCGGGGTGCGTTTTTTATGATTGAAGTTTTTTGAAAAATCTGCTATGATGATAGTGGGAGGTGATACCGTGACTTTGATCGAATTTTACGACGAAGCGCCGATTGAAAACATTGTCGGATGTTTTAAAATGAAGCCCGAAAAGGTAATTTTTTTGGGACACAATCTTCAGCGGGCAAATCAGCAGGAGAAGATTTACCGAACCTTGTTTGAAAGACACGGTTTTCAGATAAAAATCGAATTTGTACAGATTGATTTTTCCACGGTGACGCAGATTGCCGATGTGATACGCTCGATTCTCAGAGAAAACGAAGAATGTGTAATCGATTGTACCGGAGGCGGTGAACTGGAGCTGATTGCCGTAGGAATCGTAGCAGCCGAGGAACGTCGAAAAGTGCCGCTGCATATTCATTCTACAGACATAGTTTCCGGAAGAATTTTTGATTGCGACAATCCGCATTGCATTCCGCAATATGAAAATGCCTATCTGAGTGTGGATGACAGTATTCTTCTGCACGGAGGAAGAGCTCAGCTTGATTTCAACTTTCATGCGGAGGACATGCTCGCTCATGAAGCGGATATGCGGGGAATGTGGGACATCTGCCGTGAAAACGCCGAACAATGGAATACGGCGGTTTCCCGCTTGCACTCGCCGAATGTCACACGAAGCGTTATTGCGCGCAGTACGGTTTTAAAGAAATTGGTCAGCAACGGTTTTTTAAAGATTTATACCGAAGGAAATGAATTGCAGATTCGTTATAAAACCGATTTGGTCAAACGCTGCTTGAAAACGTCCGGGAGACTTTTGGAATTGATGGTCTGCCTTTTGGCTGCAAAAGCCAATCGCTTTGCGGACATCAAAAGCGATGTGCATATCGACTGGGAGTATCAGGACGAAAAAGAAAATGTGGATAACGAAATTGATGTGATTCTGATGCGCGGGCTGTGCCCGATTTATATTTCCTGCAAAAACGGGAGAGTCAATGATAATGAGATTTATAAGCTTAATGCCGTAGCAAACCGATTCGGAGGGAAATATGTCAAAAAAGTACTGATCGTTACCGATGCTGATCGCATTGAAGGCTCGTCGAGAAAGTTAATCAGCCGTGCGCAGGCGATGGGCATTGAAGTGGTTGCAAATTTCGGAAAGAAAAGTCAGAAAGCGCTGAACAATTGGTTTTTAGAAATATAAAAAGGAAGGCACCGCTTGCGGTGCCTTATTTTTTTGAAAATCTCATCTTCGTGAAACACATTTTGCGTAAAGACCGGAAATTTCCTGAAGCGCTTCCATGTGTCCGAAATCCTTGTGATAGACAATATTCGTTTCGCGGATCATGCTCAAATTTTCAATCGGTAAAACCTTCAGCTTCAATTTGTGGATTTCTTTCATGCAGGCACTTTTGGCAAGAATGGAAACTCCGAGATTTTTTCGTACCAGATCTTTAATGGTTGCAATGTTGTCAACTTCCATGTTGATATTGAAATTTGTGATGGATTCGTTGATACTCTCCAATGCAGATTCGAAAAGGATTCTCGTAGCCGATTGCGGCAATTGAAGAATCATTCGTTCCTTTTTCAACTCGTTGAGTGTTACGATATTTCTTTTGGAAAGGGGATTTTCATTGGCAATCACGCATACCAGATAATCGGTGTCAACATGATGGAGGAGTAGCGATCTCCCTGTGGCTTTCCGTCTACAATCGCAAGGTCAATCTCGTAATTTTCCAACTTTTCATAAAGGTTTTTAATAGTATCAGTAATTGAAGTAATACCAACGCCGCTGTTTTCACTGCTGTATTTTGCCAAAACTTCCGTAATGATATTGCTTTCGGAAGTGTGTGTGATTCCAATGCGAAGGTTGGTTAACTGATGTTCCACATTCAGAATTTCCGTGCGCATTTTCTCCTGCATTGCGTGAAAACGACGGGCATATTTAATCACGATTTCCCCCTGTGCAGTCGGTAATACCTTGCTTTTTCCGCGGACAAACAACTGCGCTCCCAGTTCTTCCTCCAACTGTCGGATATGATGGCTGACTGCCGGTTGGGTCAGGGAAAGCGCTTCGGCGGCTCTGGTAAAGTTCTTTTTTTCGCCAAAGCCAGAACGGTTTCATATCTTGAGTCCATAACTCCTCCAACTATTCGATTTGCTAATGCAAAACAAAAAAATATAATTTGCTTTTATTGCAAAATGGTGTATCATAAGGAATATCATTTGTCAAGGAGGAGTCATTTCATTGTCCGAAATTTACGCTTCACTTCGGGAGTCGTCCCCGGTCGCGGTTGTAATTATCTCTGTGGCTTTTATGCTGTTCACGGGCTTTTTGATGACACGTATCACGAAAAGGTTGAAGCTTCCCAATGTTACCGCTTATATCATTGCGGGAATTCTGATCGGTCCTTATTGTCTTGATCTGGTTGCCGATGAAGTGCTGATCGGTACGGAGTTTATTGCGGATATCTCCCTGGCGTTCATTGCCTTCGGAACAGGAGAACACTTTCGCTTTTCGGTGATACGCCAAAACGGGTGGCGTGTCATTGTGATTACTCTTATGGAAGCACTCTTGGCTTCCGTTTTTCTTTTTATCCTTACTTATTGGATTCTCGGTCTTGATCTGGCTTTTTCCATTGTATTGGCAGCTCTCGGAGCCGCAACCGCTCCTGCTTCCACCATCATGACCATTCGTCAGACAGGGGCAAGGGGGACATTTGTCAACACGCTTTTGCAGGTGGTGGCACTGGATGATATTGTCGGTCTTGTCGCTTACAGTATCGCGATTTTTGTAGCAGTTGCCTCGCAGTCGGAAACAGGAGGGGCAGTTAACGCATGGAGTGTGTTGAAACCGATTCTTTTGAATCTCGGTGTGCTGCTTCTGGGCGGACTGTTTGGTCTTTTCCTGA
>DLVP01000152.1:0-8636 GCA_003445125.1 Oscillospiraceae bacterium
TCGGCATGGTGTACGATTTTCTTCCCTATATGGTGCTGCCGATCTATACCAGTATGTCCAAACTGGACACGCGGTATCTGGAGGCGGCGCACGATCTCGGATGCAACAATGTCAAGACCATGTTCCGCGTGGTGCTTCCGCTGTCCATGCCCGGTGTGATTTCCGGCATCACGATGGTGTTTGTGCCGTCGATCAGTACATTTTACATTTCGCAGAAGCTGGGCGGCGGATCGTTTGATCTGATCGGTGACACCATTGAACGCCAGTTCCAGAATGTCAGCACCTACAATATCGGTGCCGCCATTTCGCTGGTGATGATGATTTTGATTGTCATTTCGGTAACGGTGATGAATCGGTTTTCCGATGACGGAGAGGAGATCATCGTATGAAAACTTTGTCGCGTATCTATATGTGGCTGATTTTCGCGCTTTTGTATGCGCCGATCGTGGTACTCGTGCTGTTTTCGTTCAACCGCGCGGGATCGATGAACCATTTCACCACCTTTTCGCTGTATTGGTATAAAGAGCTTTTTCGCGACGCGGAAGCGTTTCGCGCGCTGAAAAATTCGCTGATTCTGGCGGTCAGTTCCTCGCTGCTTGCTACGCTGATCGGCACTTTCGCGGCGCTCGGTATTGACCGTATGCGTAAGAAATTTGTCAAAGGCGCGGTCAAATCACTGACCAATATCCCGATGATGAATCCGGATATCGTCACCGGTGTTTCGATGATGCTTCTGTTTGTGGCGGCATCGTCTCTGCCGTTTTTGTCGATAAAATTCGGGTTTCAGACCATGTTGATTGCTCATACGACGTTCAATCTGCCGTATGTGATTTTGTCGGTGCTTCCGCGTTTTTCACAGATGGACCGACATCTGACCGAGGCGGCGCTGGACCTCGGATGCACGCCGTCGAAGAGTTTTTTCAAAGTGGAGCTTCCGCTGATTATGCCGGGCGTGATTTCCGGATTGATGCTCGGATTTACGCTGTCACTTGATGACTTTGTCATCAGCCATTTTGTCAGCTCGCCGGATTTCCAGACTTTGCCGCTGTATGTCTACAACCAGACGGCGCACGAAGTCAAGTTCAGTATGTACGCGCTGTGTGCACTGCTTGTGTTCGTGATTCTGCTGCTGTTGTTGGCGGTTAATTTTGCGGGTTCCCGTGATAAGACAAAGAAGGGGGCGCGTGCATGAAACGTTTTTTTGTGTCGGTGCTGTCCCTGTTCCTGCTGCTCTGCGGGATGACTTCCTGCGGAAAAACGGAAGGTGAATCTTCCGTGGAGAGCGGCTCCACAGTACTCTATGTGTATAACTGGGGCGAATATATTTCCGACGGCTCGGAAGGGTCGCTGGACGTCAACCGCGCGTTTGAGGAGTATTGCCGCGAAACGCTGGGCAAAAAAGTGACGGTCAACTATTCACAGTATTCCAGCAACGAAGACCTTTATGCCAAGCTCTCCAGCGGCGCGGTCAGTTATGACGTGATCGTTCCCTCGGACTATATGGTGGCTCGTCTGGCGGCGGAGGGACTTCTCAGGGAATTTGACGTGCAGACGGAAATTGCGAATTATTCATATATTTCCGACGATTTCAAAGGACTGTACTACGATCCCGATCAGAAGTATTCCGTGCCTTATACCTACGGCACTGTCGGCGTGATCTACAACACTGAGATGGTGGAGGAAAACGATCCGAACATTGGCAGTTGGTCGCTCTTGTGGGATGAGGATTATGCGGGAAATATCCTGCAATTCAACAACCCGCGTGACGCCTTCGGAACGGCACAGTACTATCTGAAGAAAAGCGTCAATTCCGAAAACGAGCAGGACTGGCGGGACGCGCTGGAGCTGTTGAAACAGCAGAAAAGCGTGGTGCAAGGCTATGTCATGGATGAAGTGTTCAACAAAATGAAAGGCGGATCGCCGGGAATCGCTCCTTATTATGCCGGCGACTTCTTCACCATGTATGCCGACAACGACCGTTTGGATTTCTTTTATCCGAAAGAAGGCACCAACGTGTTTGTGGATGCGATGTGCATTCCCGCAAGCACCAAAAATTTTGATCTTGCCAAAGAATATATCAACTTCATGCTCGGCGAAGAAGTGGCGATTGAGAATGCGGAATATATCTGCTATGCCTCGCCGAATTCGCTGGTCTACGAAAACGAGGACTATATTGCCTATATGGAAGAGGAGATGCACCCCAAAGCCATTTCGATTCTGTATGATTTTGATATGTCCACGATGGAGTTTTTCCACGACCTTCCCGATGATACGCGGATGCTGATGAACAGCCTGTGGGAAGAGCTGAAGATCGAAAGCACGATCGGCACGTCGATCTACGTGATTTGCGGCGTCATCGTGGCGGCTTGCGTCGGAATTCTGATCTGGCGGTTGGCTGTGAAAAAACGGCGGCAGATTTATTTTCAAAAGTACGCAAAAAAAATGTAAAAGAGAATTGCTTTTTGCAGGTTTTTGTAGTATACTTAATAGGCGGAATGAGTTTTCATTCCGTCTATTTTTGTGTTTGAGAGAGGGACACTATGCAGAAAATCGGCTTTGACAATGAAAAGTATCTGAAAACGCAGTCGGAGAAGATCCGTGAACGGATTCATCAGTTCGGCGGAAAGCTGTACCTGGAATTCGGCGGGAAGCTCTTTGACGACTTTCACGCGTCGCGCGTGCTGCCCGGGTTTGCGCCGGACAGCAAAATCCGTATGTTGACGGAACTCAAGGAGCAGGCGGAAATTGTCATTGCGATCAATGCAAACGATATAGAAAAGAATAAAGTGCGCGGGGATCTGGGAATCACCTACGATCTGGATGTACTGCGTCTGATCGATGCGTTTCGCGGGTTTGGACTGTATGTCGGAAGCGTGGTGCTGACGCACTATCACGATCAGTCGTCCGTGGAAGCGTTCAAAATGAAATTGGAGTCGCTGGGCATCCACGTGTATAAGCATTATGCCATTCCACGCTATCCGTACGATATTCCGCTGATTGTCAGCGACGAAGGTTTCGGAAAGAATGAATATATCGAAACCGGACGTTCGCTGGTGGTTGTTACAGCGCCCGGACCCGGAAGCGGAAAGCTCGCCACCTGCCTGTCCCAGTTGTATCACGAGCATAAACGCGGAATCAAGGCGGGATATGCCAAGTTTGAAACGTTCCCGATCTGGAATATTCCGCTGAAACATCCCGTAAATTTGGCGTATGAGGCGGCGACGGCGGATCTGAGCGATGTCAATATGATTGATTCGTTCCATCTGGAAGCATACGGCGAAACCACAGTGAATTACAACCGCGATATCGAGGCTTTTCCGGTGCTGCGCGCGATGTTTGAAAAAATTCTGGGTGAATGCCCCTATAAGTCGCCGACCGACATGGGCGTGAATATGGCAGGAAACTGTATTTTCGATGACGCGGCGGTAAGGGAAGCGGCAAACAAGGAAATTATCCGTCGGTACTATGCGGCGCTGTGCAATTTCCGCAAAGGAAACGGCAGTATGGAAGAAGCCCGCCGGATCGAAAATCTGATGACACAGGCGGGAATCTCTACCGCAGATCGCCGCTGTGTGGCGGCGGCGCTGAAAAAAGCGGCGGAAACGGGCGCGCCTGCGGTTGCCATGGAATTGGGCGACGGTACACTGATCACGGGAAAAACCTCTCCGCTTCTCGGGGCGTCGTCGGCAATGCTGCTTAATGCGCTGAAATATCTTGCGGGTATTCCCGATGAGGTACAGCTGATCGCGCCGAGCATTATTGAACCGGTGCAGGATCTGAAGGTCAAACACCTGGGAAATCACAATCCGAGACTTCATGTAGACGAACTGCTAATTGCCCTGTCCATTTGCGCCACCATGGACAAAACGGCAGAGGCGGCGATGAAGCAATTGAATAACCTGCGCGGGTGTGAGATGCACTCCACGGTGATTCTGTCGCAGGTGGACGAAATGACGTTCCGCAAACTGGGCGTGAACCTTTCTTCGGAACCGCAGTATCAAACCAAGAAACTCTTTCATCGATAAGGAGGAATTTTCGATGACGCAGGATAGCTTTTACGACCGCGTTCTTTTTTGGTTCAAACAACTTTGTGCCATTCCGCACGGCTCGGGAGACACCAAGCGTATCAGCGATTTTTGCGTGGACTTTGCGAAAAAGCACGGCCTTTCCTGCTCGCAGGACGCACAGAACAATGTGTTGATTTTCAAATCGGCATCCGAAGGGTACGAAGAACATCCGACGGTGATTTTGCAGGGACATCTGGATATGGTCTGCGAAAAAGAGCCGGAAAGCCCGATTGATTTTTCAAAGGACGGCTTGATGTTGAAAACCGACGGCGATTTTCTGTATGCCGAGGGTACCACGCTCGGCGGCGATGACGGCATTGCCGTGGCGTATGCGCTGGCGATTCTCGAATCAAAGGAAATCAAACATCCGCCGTTGGAAGTGGTTTTCACGGTGGATGAAGAAATCGGAATGCTCGGAGCCGAAGCCATTGACCTTTCTTCCCTCAAGGGAAGAATTCTGATGAATCTGGATTCGGAGGAAGAGGGAGTACTGCTTGTCAGCTGTGCCGGAGGTGTGCGGCAGGATCTGCGCCTTCCGGTGGAAAGAACCGCCAGTGTCGGCGTGCGCTGTGAGATCACGGTGGATGGCTTGATCGGCGGTCATTCCGGTACGGAGATTGACAAGGGCAGAGGAAACGCCGACAAGCTGCTGGGGAAAGTGCTGGCGGAAATGGTCGGCAAAAATTCCGTGCGGATTCTGCACCTGGACGGCGGTTTGAAGGACAATGCCATTGTCCGGAGCGCGAAGGCGGAGCTTTTGCTGGATGAGACGGACATCCGCCGCTTGGAAGCAAGCGTTCGTACAGTACAGGAGCGGCTGAGCGAGGAATTCAAAGAAACCGACCCCGACGTTCGCGTGTCGCTGAAGGTTTGTGAGCACGGCGGCCATGAAGCGTTGACCGCAGAATCCACACAGCGGGTGATTGCCCTGCTCAACAGCGTGCCCAACGGTGTCATGCAGATGGATCCGCAAATCAAGGGCTTTGTGCAGACGTCGCTGAATCTTGGAATTATGGAACTTTCCGAGAAGGAGTTTTCCCTTCGGTTTTCGTTGAGAAGCTCTGTGAACGAGGAAAAGGAAGCGATGATTCATCGACTGGGCAGATTGATTGCCGACTTTGGCGGCGATTATACGCTGATGGGCAACTATCCCGCGTGGGAGTATAAAAAAGATTCCCGCTTGCGTGATGTCATGGTGGAAACATACGAAAAAATGTACGGTGAAAAACCGCAGGTGATGGGAATTCACGCGGGGTTGGAGTGCGGGCTGTTCAGCGGAAAATTGCCCGGGTTGGACTGCGTGTCCTTCGGACCGAATATTTACGATATTCACACTACCCGCGAAAGAATCAGCCTTTCTTCTGTAAAACGGACAGGCGAATATGTGCTGGAAGTTCTGAAAGCACTCTAATAAAGAAAGCGGCACCCAATCGGGTGCCGCTTTCTTTATGATAAGGCGGATATTTCCACGTTTTCTGTGATAAAAGAGGTGGAAACAAAGTTTTTTCCGCGGTCGGTGTCGCCTTCGATTTCGTATTTGAGGCATAGATGATATTCATCGTCAATCGTGTACAACGCGTCGAAAAACAGATTTTTCAGATTTCCCATGTCCTCGCGTTTCAGCCGATAAACCATGCAGGGACGTCCGGCAACCGTGTCGGTGCCGACTTTTTTCAGATGACCGGCGCAGCCTGAAAAGCAGGTCAGCATCCGCAAATAATCCTGCCGCATTATTTCCGCTTTGGCTTTTTCCGTCAGGATATTTTCGCGGATTGCCTCCTCGGAAATTTCGCCCTTTTCGATGGCTTCGCGGTTTTGCTCAAGAAACTCGGTGTAGGTGTTGAGATATTTTTCGTTTTCATAGCGGTAACTTTCAAAATATCCGTCCTCCCGTTTTCGAAAAGCGGCGGAAAGCTCGGGATCGTCCCCGGAACAGAAAATGAACCCGTCATTTTCGCTGATGACCGTTTCGTAGGTTCTGCCTTGTTCGTAAAAATCGGTGACCGCCAGGCGGATCTCATAGTTTTCGGGGAGCGTCGGCGAGAGTTTGGGTGCGGACGAGCAGCCCGCCGTCAACAACAGCACCCCCGCCAAAATCGGAAAAAAGCGTTTCAAAACAGACACCTCCGCGGAATAAAAGAAAAGCCCGGATACTTGATCGGGGTTTGGAACTGATGATGCGACTTGAACGCACGATCTGCGATTAGAAATCGGCTGTAACATAAACGACTCGAAAACAGCGTTTATTGAATCATGGGCAATCGGTTTGCCGATTCTCTTAGATATTATCATATTTTCGGAAAAAAAGCAAGCAAATTCCGAGCTTCTGAGGATATGCTGCTGTATTTGTGCTTGGCACATCATTAATTCAGAAGCAGCAGGCTCTTACCACTTATGAAAAAGGACATCGTTTCGGCGATGTCCTTTTTTGTGGCTTTATTCGTGATATTTTCCTGTGTCTATTCCTGCGTTTTCGGCTTCGTCTGCGCTGCTGAAGCCGAGTTTGGAGGCGTAAACTTCCGCCTGTTCGTTTCTGTCTGTACCGTTATATCCCTGCGACGGCGCGACATATCCGTTGTAACTTCCGTCCTCTGAGATGTTTGTACTCCGAGTGCCGGCATTCCGGGATTGGCTTGCTTTTCCTAACGCAAGCAAGTAAAAAATCCCTCCGAACAAACCCAAGGCGGACAGAATAACACCCATAATGATCGCAACGGCGGTGTTATCGCCCCGCTTTATTCCCTTTCGTGTGTGAATAAACGCAAACAGAGCAAAATTGGCAATTAAGCAAAGTTTGAAAACAGTGGCAGTATCGAAAAAAAGTCCGCAAAGGACAAGCGCAAGGAAACTCAAACAGCCCTCAAATATAAATGGGGAAAGGCTCTCAAGTTTTGGACGATACTTTTGCGGGAGATTGGCAAGTATGAGACCTGAAACAAATGTAAGTACTATAAAGAACCATAGCCCGTATTTTTCCAGCATTTCACCTATAAATCTACTTATCATATCGATTACTCCTTACATCTGTTGGAATCCGCCATACTCATGTTTGCCGCCCATGGCGTCGGATTCGACGCAGTCCTTTACTGCGGCATTGAATTTAGACCAATCATCGGGTGGAATACAAACTTGCACACAATCGTCAGGGTCATGAATAAATACGGATACACATTGAAGGACTACGCCATCATCATTTAGACCAGATTCTTCGGAGATAATTTTGGCAATTTGAAAGGGACGAATAACAAGACCGTGGAAATACGGCATCATAGTTTCTGTGCACGGTGCGGCGTAAATAATGCCCTCATTAGAAACCGCGCAGCAAAAATGCTTACTCACGAAGAAGTAGCCTGCTTCTTTGATTGGAAGCATGGGCTTGTAATCTAGCAGCTGGCAGATTCGCTTAAAGTTTGGAGCATTCGCAAAATCGTCGGCTGGTGCCGCAGGTTGTGGGGCATATTCAAACGATCCGTATCCGTATCTTTGCCCCAACTGCCTTTCTTCATTTCCGGCATTAAGCAAGGCATCTCGGAATTTTTCAAAATCATCGGCAGGAAACAGGACATACTCGTGACAATCCGGATTGATGTTGGGTTTTGTCCAGTCATTGTACAGGCAAACCGCCCGAAGCTCTGTTCCGTTATCGTTCATACGGAACCCTTCAAATTGCTGTATGTAGTCTACCTCGCCGATGTCCGCAAGGCGCAGGACAAGACGGTATCTCGTACAACACCGAGTTAGGTCATCAATAACGCCGAAAATGACACCTTCGTTGGAAACTGCACAGCAAAAATTTTTACTTTCGTAGAAATAGTAGGCTTCTTTGATCGGACGCACGGGCTTGTACCCTACCAATTGGCAGACCCGCTTATAATTCGGGGCATTCGTGAAGTCGGGCTCGGTCGGTGCGGCGGGCTGTGGAACATTTTGTGGCTTTGTACCAAATAAACCCTTAAACATATTTCATCCTCCTTAAACAACATTTGCTGCTTTCCTATTATAGCACCGCCTTTTTCCGTTGTCAAGTATCAGAGCCTTTTTGATAATGAATAATCTTTTTGACTAAAATAAAAAACAAATGCAGAGGTGATAGATCATGATTGCGGAAAAAATCAAAGTGTTGCGGGAAGCAAGGGGAATCACACAAGCGGAGCTGGCGCGCAAACTGTCCATTACAAGGGGCGGGGTCAATAGTTGGGAACAGGGTTTTTCCACGCCTTCTCCTGCCTCTATCGTCGAACTTGCCAAATTCTTCGGCGTATCCACAGACTACCTGCTCGGCGTTTCATCCTCTCAGGCGATTGATACCACGGGACTGTCGCAGCGAGATGTGGCGTTGTTGGCGGAACTTTCCGAGCGGCTGAAACAAGCGTCAAAATAACCGGAATATCCGCTGCCCGACAAAAAAGTGTCTGACTATGAGGTCAGGCACTTTTGAGAACTTTCCCGACGCGGATAGTTACACAAAAAATCAGACGGCTTCCCGGCGGCGTTAACCGCAGAAAACCGTCTGATTTTTTGACTTGGAGCTGGTGGGGTGACTTGAACACCTGACCTGCTGATTACGAA
>DLVP01000152.1:8659-13349 GCA_003445125.1 Oscillospiraceae bacterium
TGCTCTACCGACTGAGCTACACCAGCATCGCAACGTCTATTATTTTACCATGGAAATGCGTCGAAGTCAATAGGAAATTTTACAAATTCAGCAGATTCTCGGAAAAAGCCAACGGAAAAATTTCCTTCAACGTGTGCTGCTTGATGGTTTTTCCGTCAAAAAGCAGAATTTCAAAATCGTCCATGCAAAATTCCCTCATCACCTGTCGACAAACGCCGCACGGGGCGCAAAAATCCGTCGGAGCTTCTTCGGCTTTGGCACCGACCACGGCAATGGCGGAAAATTCGTGCTCGCCGTCGGCAATGGCGGAGAAAAACGCGGTGCGTTCGGCGCAGCACGTCGGGGTGAAGGCGGCGTTTTCTACATTGCAGCCGCAAAACACTTTGCCGTTTTTGCACAGAAGTGCCGCACCGACGGTGAAGTGAGAATAGGGGGCATAGGCACGCTTTCTGACGGTACAGGCGGCTTGAACCAATTCTTCGGGTGTCATAAAATCTTCTCCTTTATGCTTTCGGCATCGCAGACAAACGGCACTTCCAGAAAATCGGCAACCGTGGCGGCGACCGTGTCGAATCCGCGGCAAATGCCGAGGTTCTGCGGGCGGATGTGTTTGGAGTAAACGATCAGCGGAACGTATTCCCGCGTGTGGTCGGTGGTGCGTGTGTAGGCGGGATCACAGCCGTGATCGGCAGTGATGATCAACAGATCTTCTTCACGAAGGGATTTTTTGAAGTTTCCGTACCAACGGTCAAATGCCGTCAGCGCGTCGGCATAGCCTTTCGGATCGCGGCGGTGACCGTAGAGCATATCAAAGTCCACCAGGTTGACAAAGCACAGCCCGTGAAAATCCCGCGCGGCAAAGCGGTCGGTTTTCGCCATGCCGTCGGCGTTGTTTTCGGTATAGACATAGTCCGTCATGCCGCGCCCGGCAAAAATGTCGTGGATTTTTCCGACGGCGAGACAATCGAGTCCCGCGGCACAGATTGCATCCAATACGGTGGGCTTCGGCGGTTTGAGCGAAAAGTCGTGGCGGTGGCAGGTGCGCACAAAGCCGTGCACGGGGTCGCCGATGAACGGGCGGGCGATGACTCTTCCGACGCCGTGCTTCCCGACGAGAATTTTTCGGGCAATGCGGCAGTATTCATACAGTTGTTCCGGCGGTACGATGTCCTCATGGGCGGCAATCTGAAACACGGAATCGGCGGAGGTGTAGACAATCAGGTCGCCGGTGCGCAGGTGTTCTTCCCCGTATTTCTCAATTACCGCGGTTCCCGACCATGGGGCGTTGGCAAGTACGCCGCGTCCGGTTTGTTCCCGAAACGGGTGCAGCACTTCTTCGGGAAACCCGTTCGGATAGGTGGGAAGCGGGTGTTCGGAGACGAGTCCGGCAAGCTCCCAATGCCCGATGGTGGTGTCCTTTCCGGCAGATTTTTCCTGCATTTTTCCGAATGCGGCGTCCGGGCTGTCGGTGTGTCTGAGAAAAGACAGTCCGTCGATGTTTCCGATGCCGCTTTTCAGAAGGTTCGGAATCTGCAAGCGTCCGGTTTCAAAACAGCTTTTGAGGGTGTTCACGCCGGCATCCCCGAAGGCGGCGGAATCCGGACATTCTCCGGCACCGCAGGAGTCCAGCACAATCAAAAATACACGTTTCATCACAGATACCTCATCGTTCCGAACGCACCGCCGTTTCCAGTGCGGTGACAATCATTTCTCGGAAAGAGGTCTGCCTTTCTTCGGCGGACAGCCGTTCGCCGTTCAGCAAATGGTCGGAAACCGTGCAGAGGCAGAGGGCGTTTTTGCGGCAGCGGGCGGCAACGGCGTACAATCCCGCCGCCTCCATTTCACACGCCAGCACGCCCATTTTCCTCCAGGAGAAAACGGTTTGCAGCGCTTCGGGAAGCCCCTCATCGTCGTTGTAGAACATATCCGAAGAAAGCACGTTTCCCACATGATGCGGCGTTTTGTTTTCGCGGCAGATGTCCGCGGCGGTTTTCAGCAGAGAAAAAGAGGCAATCGGCGCAAAAGAGCCGTTCAGATGGAACTGATGAAGAAAAGCGGAATCCGTACACGCTCCCTGGGCAATGACCAGATCACGCAGCGAAACCTCTTCCTGCATTGCGCCGGCAGAGCCGACACGCAGAATATTTTCCACGCCGAACGCTTCAAAAAGCTCGCGGGCATAGATGCTGATGGAAGGAATTCCCATGCCGGAAGCCATGACGGAAACGGTCACGTCGTGATAGGTGCCGGTGTAGCCCTGTACACCGCGCACATTGTTGACAAGTCGCGGCGACTCAAGAAAATTTTCCGCAATAAAGCGGGAACGAAGCGGATCGCCCGGCATCAGAACCGTGCGTCCGAAATCTTTCGGTGTTGCCTGAATATGCGGTGTCGGAAAATTCATATGATCACTCCTTACTTGTATTATACCGAAAAAATCCGTTTTCCGCAAGAATTTTCATTGACGGTGCGCGGCTTTTTTGTTATACTGAACACGAGGTGATTTTTATGGTGCGTCATGTGATTTTATGGCAGTTGAAAGACGAGCTTTCCGCAGAGGAAAAGCTTGCGGTGAAAAAGGAAATCAAAGCCGGTCTGGAAAACCTTCGGGGAAAAATTCCCGGACTTTTGAAAATTTCGGTACACATCGACGGGCTTACGTCGTCCAATGCGGATCTTATGTTGGATTCCGCGTTTGAGGATGAAGCGGCGCTCAAAGGCTATGCGGTGCATCCGCTCCATGTGGCGGTGGCAGACGGCAAGGTTCGACCATTCACCAAAAATCGCGTGTGTCTGGATTTTGAGGACTGAAAAAATCGGCGCGGACAGGAATTTCTCCTGTCCGCGCCGTATGTTTTCAGGTATTGTCGGTGTTAAGCTGTGCTTCCATTTTTTTGTTTTCGACGATGTGCGCCACATCCTTGGGACGTTTGTGAATCTCAAAATAGCATACCTCGTCACCTTTCAGTGTGAAGTCGATGCTTGCGGGAGATCCTTTGAGCGTGGGGAGGGAATAGTCCATTTCCGAGCGGGCGCGCAGGTAATCCTCTTCAAACGCTGTCAGATTGGCGGGTTTGCCCATTCCCAACCATGCTTCGTAGGCGCTGCCCTGTCCTTCGCGGATGAGGGCTTTTTCGGCAATGAAGTCCTCGGCATTGACGCCGTCGAACACCAACGTGTCCGACCAGTCGGGACGGGAGGCGATTTCCAACGGCTGGTTGTTCCACAGGAGAACACGGAGGATGCCGTCTTCCTCGCACGCCAGTACGCCGCAGCCGAGCGGAGCTTCCACCGAAGTTTCAAACACCTTGCCGCGCATTTTTTTCATCAGCTTGAACGCGTTGTATCCCGCCTTCGGAATTCCCTGCAAGGTGATCAGTCCGTAGGTGCCGGAAAACGGCGTGTGGCGCATCTGGGATTCTTCAAACACGTCGCTGATCGTCCAGTAAGCCACGCCCTTCGACCACGCCCGTGTTTCCACCATGTTGCGCACAATGCACGCAGCGGAAAACAGTTTGTCCACGTGGATGTTGTTCAAGAAGGTGATGTTTTCGGCGCAATCGGTCGCCAGCGTGTTGAATTCCGTCCAGTAAATGTCAATATCAGGACGGGAGGAGTTTATTACCGTTTCCCACACCTTGCGCACGCCGTCGATGTAGTACATACCCAACGCGGACGGGGAATGTTCGCGATCCTTGTGAACGCAGTATTCATCCTGCGGGTAGAGGTGCGTGGAAACAAAATCGAGCGGGATGTCTTTTTCGGTGCAGTATTCAATCAGTTCGCCCACCCAGGCACCGATGGCGCTGGCGGGACCGCCGACGAGGTAGCGGGGATTCACTGCTTTGACTGCACGCGCAGCGTTTTCATAGAGATCAAAATACTCCTGCTGTGTACCCGACCAAAAGCACTTCCGGTTCGGTTCGTTCCACACTTCAAAACGCCATTGCTCCACTTCGTGTTCGCCGTAGCGTTCGGTGATATGATGGGTGAATTCATGCACCAGATCGTACCACTCCTGCATCACCTTCGGCGGGGTGACGTTCATGGCGTAATAGAACATCTTCTGATTGCCGGAGGCAAGCAGAGAAGGCATGGGGTTAAGCTCCACAATCGGCTTCAGACCGACGGAAAGCAGGAAGTCATAGATTTTATCAATCTGATGCCAGTGATAGCCGATCGTGCCGTCCGGACGGCGGTATACCACGTCCATGTCGTCGTGAAAAAGCGCATGAAAACGGCAAAAACGGAAGCCGATGTCCTTTTGTGCCATGCGCAGATGATCGCGGATGTCCTCGCGCAGAAGGTCATAGGCTCTGCCGAGGGAAATACATTTCAGACACGGAAGATCCAAGCGTTCTTCGGTCTTTTTTTCAAGTCTGATCATAACAGGTCTCCTTTGTCTCCCAAGATATCTCTATCATACCGCATTTTTAAAGGAAAATCAAGGAGAAAATAAAGCGAGTGGCGCGGAAAGCCGAAAGGCTTTCCGCGCCGACGATTCAGTCGATTTTTACCGTCCATCCGTAAGGATCCGGAAGTCTGCCCCACTGAATACCGGTCAGCTTGTCGTACAGTGTTTGCGTCAATTTTCCGATCTTGCCGCCGCTGATGATGTAGTCATGATCCAGATAACGCAGATCGCCGATCGGAGACACCACAGCTGCTGTGCCGCAGCCCCACGCTTCCT
>DLVP01000152.1:13402-13766 GCA_003445125.1 Oscillospiraceae bacterium
ATTCGTCCACGCTGAACAGCCGCTCTTCCACGGGAATGTTCATGTCTTTGAGCACCTGAATGATGGATTTTCGCGTGATGCCGGGAAGAATCGAACCGGTCAGCGCCGGAGTGACCACCGTGCCGTTGATTTTGAACATTACGTTCATGGCGCCGACTTCTTCAATATATTTGCGTTCCACGCCGTCCAGCCACAACACCTGAGAAAATCCGCTTTCCTCCGCTTTGTGACCGGCGCGCATACTGGCGGCGTAGTTTCCGCCGCATTTGGCATAACCCGTGCCTCCGCGCACTGTGCGCACATCCTTGGCTTCGATCATGATCTTCACCGGGGCAAGCCCTTCGGCGTAATAGTTGCCGACCGG